>NZ_MVKA01000011.1:0-92184 GCF_002042905.1 Geobacillus sp. LEMMY01 | reverse complement strand
TCCCCCCTGCGAACGGCAGAATCGTTGGACAACGAGATGACACCGGAGAAGCTGGCGTGATTTCATCCATTCGACCTTGAGTCCCTAAAGGAGCTTGGCCGGCCTCCGCCTGATGACGAGACCGAACGAGGGAATGTTGGCGCGAAGACGCCCGGAGACATGGGAGGGTTCGTCCTCATCAGCGACGCGGAGATCCAAAGGGTGCATCGAATATGCTTCCCCCCGTGGCAGGAAAATATAACCAGCCGTGGCCGCGAAGCGCACCCTAGGTCTGTAAGATATCCACAAAACTGAAAAAGGATGTAAGGGATTTTGTCGAAAAATATTTTTTGGACACCCCTGAGAGGCCGAAAAGCCTTGATAGATCAACATTTCTAGAGGGAGGCGTTGGGGGATGATGACGGGTGGTTCGCATCATCTGTTTTCGCGTGGGAAGGAGGCAGGCGTATGGAGGGAGACATCATCGACCAATACCGGTTTCCGTCGCCGCATCCGGGAATCGATGTGTTCTTTGTCACCTATATGTCCCAAGGGCTGAAGGTGAAAGGGTTTTTGGCGGCGCCGAAGCGAAAAGGCGTTTATGACGGGTTGTTGTATTTGCGCGGCGGGATCAAAAACGTCGGGCAGGTGCGAGTGCCGCGCCTTGTCCAATTCGCTTCGCACGGGTTTGTCGTCTTCGCTCCGCTCTATCGCGGCAATGGGGGCGGAGAAGGAAACGAAGATTTCGCCGGTGAAGACCGCTATGACGCGCTCGCTGGGTTTCATCTCCTGCGCCGCCATCCGCTCGTCCATCCCGGGCGCGTTCACATGTTCGGCTTCTCCCGCGGCGGGGCGATGGCGCTCCATGCCGCCTTGATGGCCGAAGAGGTCTGTTCGGTGGCGGTCTGGGGCGGGGTGGCCGATATGGAGCTTACGTATTGGGAGCGGCCTGACTTGCGGCGGATGATGAAGCGCGTCATCGGCGGGACGCCGAACAAATGCCCGGAGCGCTACCGGCACCGCACGCCGCTCTATCATCTGGAACGACTCAAGGCCCCGGTGCTCATCATCCACGGCGGGCGCGATGAAAACGTATCGATTGAGCACGCTTGGCGGCTTGAGCGGCGGCTGAAGCAGCTCGGCAAACCGGTCACGGCTTGGTACTTCCCTGAGTTCACCCACTATTTTCCGCCGCAAGCCAATCGCGAGACGGTGCAAAGGCTCACAGTATGGATGAAACAACAGCCGACGATGTGATACGATACAACTAGAGGGGCGGCTGCGTGCGCCGCTCGGGTGGCGGCGCGGCCGCCAACGAATCGATGGGGTGCCAAGGAGGTTGGAAAGATGGGCATGCCGATGGAACTGCAGACGGTCATTGTGACAAAAGGAAAGGAACAGCGCGTTCAAGGAAATGTGTTTGTGTTGGAAAAAGAAGGCTACCGCTTGTATCCGCTTGACGTGCCGCTTGAAGTGCGCCGGACGATGCAAAGCGAAGCGAGCGGCGTCGCGGTTGTGAGAAAGCTCGAATGGGAAGGCAGCCGGACGACGGTGACGTATGAGCTCGTCAGCCTGTATTCGACGAATTGAACGAGGCTGTACACCACGAAGCGGCTGAATGAGCGCTGAACGGGTTCATCGGACAGGAGCGCAAACGGAAGAACGGTTTGCGCTCTTGGCTCCGGTTTTTGCCGTCTATAGTTAACTTGTGGCGTCAGGCCGATTCAGACAAGCATAAAAATAGCCTTTGCTTGAGGATTTCCTGTGCGACGTTTGATCATACCATAAAAAAGTAGGGGGGAGGAGAAGGAGTTTGGCCGCGGAGAGCGAATATCATAACGTGAATTCCATGTCGCAAGGAGGGGAAACGTGGCTAAACCGCGAATCGATCACGACCGGTTGTTCAAAGAGCTGCTGTCGACGTTTTTCGAAGAGTTTTTGCTTCTTTTCTTTCCCAACGTGTACGAGCACATCGACGTTCACCACCTTTCTTTCCTCTCAGAAGAACTGTTTACCGACGTGACGGCCGGAGAGAAGCACCGCGTCGATTTGTTGGTGGAAACGAAGATGAAAGGGGAAGACGGGCTCGTCATCGTTCACGTCGAACACCAAAGCTACGCACAGCGGACCTTCCCCGAGCGAATGTTCCTCTACTTCAGCCGCTTGTTTCAAAAATACCGCCGCCGCATTCTTCCGATCGCCATCTTCAGCTATGATGAACACCACGATGAACCTTCCTCATTGGTCGTCCAGTTTCCGTTTTTGACCGTTCTCGACTTCCGCTTTCTGACGGTGGAGCTGCGCAAACTGCCGTGGCGCGCGTACATCCGCCATGACAATCCCGTCGCCGCTGCCTTGTTAAGCAAAATGGGGTATAATGAAGAAGAAAAGGTCGAAGTGAAAAAAGAATTTTTGCGCATGCTCGTCCGCCTTGAGCTCGATGAGGCGAAACAGCGGCTGTTGTTCGGTTTTTTTGAAACGTATTTGCGGTTGTCCGAAGAGGAGGAAGCCAAACTGCGAAACGAGGTGAGTCAAATGGAAACGAAGGAAGCGAAGCAAGTGATGGAGCTCATCGTCTCGTACGAACAGCGGGGAATGGAAAAGGGAATTCAACAAGGAGTCAAACAAGGGATGAAGCAAGGGCGCCAAAAAGGGATTGAGGAAGGGAAGCTCGACGTGGTGAAGAGAATGCTGGCGAAAGGGTACGATGTCGACACGATCCACGAACTGACCGGGCTGCCGGTTGAGAAGATCGAACGGGTGAAGGGGTAAGCAGAGCAGACTCTTCGCCGTCGAGCCTCACATTGTCGTCGACCCCCAATCGTGCAAAAACCCCGGGGGATCGACGACAATGGTTTTTGGCGCCCTAAACCTACAGCCATCGAGGCTGAAAGCCATTGACAGAATTTTTGAAACGTGATATTCTGAAAACAGCGCTAGATCGAAATGCTTGATACAACAAGCATTTTTTGGTTTTTATCGTACCTATGAGGGATTGAAACGCAAAACATCGTTTAAAGGAGTATTTTCTTATCACAGTTTTTATCGTACCTATGAGGGATTGAAACAATCGATGGAAATCGTAAGCAAACCGCGCGACCAAGGTTTTTATCGTACCTATGAGGGATTGAAACAATGATTCCGTTTGGGACTACGATAGCGTCGTATGCGTTTTTATCGTACCTATGAGGGATTGAAACATCGCCAAGTGTGCCGGAATAATCTCGCGCAAAGCAGTTTTTATCGTACCTATGAGGGATTGAAACCTACTAAGTTTCCTTTTTCTTTGCCTTGGGATCTCTATGTTTTTATCGTACCTATGAGGGATTGAAACTTCAGCATTTTGTCTGCAACACGAATCGCATCCTCTGTTTTTATCGTACCTATGAGGGATTGAAACTATATTGTATGCTCTCTAAACCTCCACTTTGCCCGGGTTTTTATCGTACCTATGAGGGATTGAAACTTCGTCTTTAAATGATAGTTCGTTGATGAACATTCAATGTTTTTATCGTACCTATGAGGGATTGAAACCCGGAACTAGAATACGAAAGTGAGGGGGCAAGCGCGTTTTTATCGTACCTATGAGGGATTGAAACATCGAGACATTTCCCGATTTCGATGAGGATTGCGCGTTTTTATCGTACCTATGAGGGATTGAAACTCGGGCAAATCCTTTTCTGTAATCACTCCCGTCCAAGTTTTTATCGTACCTATGAGGGATTGAAACAACGGCAGGCGATTGATACGCTTTTAGGGGAAGACGTTTTTATCGTACCTATGAGGGATTGAAACTTGAGAAGCCATTCAATGAAATACCGTTCCTTCACGTTTTTATCGTACCTATGAGGGATTGAAACAGCTTGGTTCAGCTTGTCCAACTCGGCCGTAATGCGTGTTTTTATAAAATCGCGAGCGAGAAAACCCACTTCTTCAGATGTGGGATGAAAGAAGGAGGGAGGTGAAAAGATGCCCACGATCACCTTAAAATTGGAGCTTTACAAACCAACGAAAGCCAAGCAAGAGATGTATGAGAAGATGTCCGACATCAACACCCAATTTGCCAATTGGCTGTTGAATCATCCCGAGCTGAATCAAGCGACGAGCAAACTATTTAAAGCGTTTTCGTCGCAACGGTTTCCTTCTGCCATCGCTTGCCAGACCATTCGAGATGTAAAGTTTCAAAGGATGGCCGAAATCCAGACGCCATTTCCGATTCCTTCAAAAAATGACATGAAGCTAATCGATTTAGCGTGCACATTTCTCCAAGTGTATTCCCATCCTAGACTGATCGAAAGGAGAAAGTTCTTTAGGCCTTTGCCTTGAGCCGTCTTCTTCTTTGTATGTTCTTGTATATGCAACAGAAACATGAGAATGCTTGAGACGACATAGAAAAATAAGGTGATATTGATTAAAAGGAACGGCGACCCTACACTGACAATCAAACTCCCGATCGGCCATGCGCTAAGTTTGATGAATTGGTCTAACGTGTTTAAAAAACTGTTGGCTTTCAAGATTCCCTCCTTACAGAATGCGTTTGATCGAGTCCGATTGTTTTTGAGGTCGTCTGAGGCGAATGAAACGGACCGACGTACAGAAATGTCTAACGATTCAGTGTCGGAGACTAAAGCAGAGGAAAGAACAGAAAACCCGGCCGGACAGGAGTTGTTCCCTGTCCGGCCGGGTTCTTGTTAAACGAGCGGTCCGCCGAGTTTTTCAATGGACGGATCGATGTGGGCGAATTTTTGGAAGTTGGCGCGGAACTTTTGCGCCAGCTCTTTTGCTTTTTGTTCGTATGCTTGTTTGTCGGCCCATGTGTTTTGCGGCTGCAGGACGTCATCCGGCACGCCCGGGACGCGGGTTGGGATGGCGAGGCCGAAAATCGGGTCTTGCACCGTTTCGACGTTGTCCAGCTCCCCTTCGACGGCGGCTTGCACCATCGCCCGGGTGTAGGCGAGCTTCATGCGGCTGCCGACGCCGTACGGTCCCCCTGTCCAGCCGGTGTTGACCAAAAAGACGCGGACGTTGTGTTCGGCGATTTTTTGCCCGAGCATTTCCGCGTATTCGACGGCCGGGCGCGGCAAAAACGGTGCGCCAAAGCATGTCGAGAACGTCGCTTCCGGTTCGGTGACGCCGCGTTCGGTGCCGGCGAGTTTGCTTGTGTAGCCGCTTAAGAAATGGTACATCGCTTGTTCGCGCGTCAGCTTGCTGATCGGCGGCAGGACGCCGAACGCATCAGCCGTCAAAAACACGATCGTGGACGGGTGGCCGGCGACGCTCGGGTCGATGATGTTTTGGATCGCTTGAAGCGGGTAGGCGGCGCGCGTGTTTTCCGTCAGCGTGCCGTCGTCGTAATTGGGCACCCGCGTCGCGTCATCGAGAACGACGTTTTCGAGCACCGCGCCGAAACCGATGGCGTCAAAAATTTGCGGCTCTTTCTCGCGCGACAAGTTGATGCATTTCGCATAGCAGCCGCCTTCGATGTTGAAAATGCCGCGGCTTGACCAGCCGTGTTCATCATCGCCGATCAAGCGGCGGTTCGGGTCGGTCGAGAGCGTCGTTTTTCCCGTTCCCGACAAGCCGAAAAAGAGGGCGACGTCGCCTTCCTGGCCGACGTTGGCCGAGCAGTGCATCGGCAGGATGCCTTGTTCCGGCAGCAAATAGTTCATCACCGAGAAAATCGATTTTTTCATTTCGCCGGCATACTCGGTGCCGCCGATCAACACGGTGCGCCGTTCAAACGAGATGATGATGAACGCTTCCGAGCGCGTGCCGTCGACTTTCGGGTCGGCTTTAAAGTTCGGCGCGCAAATCACCGTAAATTGCGGCTCATGCGCGGCGAGCTCCTCGGCGCTCGGCCGGATGAACAGCTGATGGACGAACAAGTTGTGCCAGGCGAATTCGTTGACGACTTGAATCGGCAACCGGTATTTCGGATCGGCGCCGGCAAAGCCTTTAAACACGAACAGTTCATCTTTATTCATTAAATAGTCGAGCACTTTGTCGTACAGTTTATCAAACGTCTCCGGAGACATCGGCTGGTTGACCGCTCCCCAGTCGATCGTTTGCTTCGTTGACGGTTCTTCGACGATGTATTTGTCTTTCGGCGACCGCCCCGTGTACTTGCCGGTTGTCACCGCGACGGCCCCGGTGTGCGTCAGCCGGCCTTCATTCCGCTGCAGCACTTTCTCGACGAGCTCGGCAACGGACAGTTGATGATGCACGTACGGTTTTTGTAGCAATAAATCAAGCTTATTTGTCATGTTTGCGATCCCCATATCCAAAACCTGCCTTCTTTTTGTAATCACTCTTGAAAATAGTATAACACATTTTTATTAATAGTCCATACTAATTGTGTGGGTTTTTCAAACTTTATTTTTCCCATTGTGTTGATTGCCTTGAGGAAAGAATTTTCGCGGCTGGAAATGATAAAAAATGAATTTCTATAGTTGACTTTGCCGATTCCGTTGCGATATGATAAGTCATTGAACGGATACTCTTATCCCGAGCCGGTGGAGGGACAGGCCCGATGAAGCCCAGCAACCGTCACAACTGTACATGTGTGAAATGGTGCTAACCTGTGGCAAGGCGCAGTCCTTGAACGATAAGAGTGAAAGGAAGCAATACGATTGCTCTGACCTTTCCTCAGCCGTTACAGGAAAGGTTTTTTATATTGCGAAGGGAAAAAGGGAAATGAGTTCCGTGTCGCCACATTATGCCAAGAGGAGGAAACAAACCGAATGTCAGCCAAACGCCGCTTGTTTACTTCAGAGTCTGTGACGGAAGGACATCCGGATAAAATTTGCGACCAAATTTCCGACGCCATTTTGGATGCCATTTTGGAAAAAGACCCGAACGCCCGCGTCGCCTGCGAAACGAGCGTCACGACCGGGCTGGTGCTCGTGAGCGGGGAAATCACGACATCAACATACGTGGACATTCCGCGCATCGTCCGCGATACGGTTCGCGAAATCGGCTACACGCGCGCCAAATACGGATTTGACGCCGATACGTGCGCGGTGCTGACGTCGATTGACGAACAATCGCCGGACATTGCGATGGGGGTTGACCGGGCGCTCGAGGCGCGCGAAGGTCAGATGACTGACGAGGAAATTGAAGCGATCGGCGCCGGCGACCAAGGGTTGATGTTTGGGTTCGCTTGCAATGAGACGGAAGAATTGATGCCGCTGCCGATTTCGCTTGCGCACCGCTTGGCGCGCCGATTGGCGGAAGTGCGCAAAACGGACGTCTTGCCGTACTTGCGGCCGGACGGGAAAACGCAAGTGACGATCGAATACGATGAAAACGGCAAACCGGTGCGCGTCGATACGATCGTCGTTTCCGCGCAGCATCATCCGGAAATTACGCAGGACCAAATCCAACGCGACATTAAAGAACAGGTCATCAAGCCGGTCGTGCCCGCGGAGCTGCTTGATGAGGACACGAAATATTTCATCAACCCGACAGGACGGTTTGTCATCGGCGGTCCGCAAGGGGATGCTGGGTTGACGGGGCGGAAAATCATCGTCGATACGTACGGCGGCTACGCTCGCCACGGCGGTGGCGCGTTCTCGGGCAAAGATCCGACGAAAGTCGACCGCTCGGCGGCGTATGCGGCCCGCTATGTCGCGAAAAACATCGTCGCGGCAGGACTGGCCGACAAATGCGAAGTGCAGCTTGCCTACGCGATCGGCGTCGCCCGCCCAGTTTCGATTTCGATCGATACGTTCGGCACCGGCAAAGTGTCGGAAGACATTTTGATTGAGGTCGTGCGCAACAACTTCGATCTCCGCCCGGCGGGCATCATCAAAATGCTCGACCTTCGCCGCCCGATTTACAAACAGACGGCTGCTTACGGCCATTTTGGGCGTACGGACATCGACCTGCCGTGGGAGCGCACCGACAAAGCCGCCTTGTTGAAAGAACAAGCGCTGGCGTTGGCGGACAAGTGATGAAAGAAAAAGAGCTGCCTGATCACGGCAGCTCTTTTTTGTTGGCGCACGATGTCCGCTGTTGCTGCAGCGCTTTGTAATACTGCCCTTTCTCAACATATTCGCGGCGGATGCGCTCCATTTCGCGGATGTCGTCTTCGGTCAGCTCGCGGACGACTTTCGCCGGCCGGCCGAGGGCGAGTGTGTTCGGCGGAATTTTTTTGCCCGGCGGCACTAAACTGCCGGCGCCAATAAACGCGCCTTCCCCGATTTCCGCGCGGTCCAAAATGATCGAGCCCATGCCGATGAGCGCGTTTTTGCGGATGATGGCGCTGTGCAAAATGACTTGGTGGCCGATTGTTACGCCGTCTTCAATGATAAGCGGATTGTGTGGACTTTGATGCAAAATTGAGTTATCTTGAATATTGACCCGGTTGCCAATCACCGTTGGCGCCACATCGCCGCGAATGACGGTGCCAAACCAAATGCTCGTCTCTTCGCCGATCACGACATCGCCGGTGATCGTCACATAGTCGGCGATAAAGGCGGAGGCGGCAATTTGCGGCGTTTTGCCTTTGTATGGGTAAATCATCGCTTTCGTTCCTTTCTTAATGTAAAATAGTCCGCTCACTTTTATTTTACAAAGTAAGGATCGTAAATGAAAGAGAACAGCAGCTGGATTCGTTTGCCCTGGTGATGGGGATGGCAATACTAGGAGACAAGAGCATCGTTTTTGCCCCGAGGTGAGCTGATTGAAAATTCCGACGCATCCAATCGCATTGATGAAAATGGTGTATCGTGACGTGCTTCCGCTTGTCCATCGCGAGCTTGCCTATTGGCGGCAGCGGGCGGAGCGCATCCCTGACCCCGAGCTGCGGCGCCAAGCGCTCGCGAGCATCGCTTCGAAAACGTTCCATTGCGAAGGCGGCTCCATTTTGGCGCTCTTGGCCGGAGAAAACATGGAGGCCTGCATCCGCTTTATCGTTGCTTACCAGACGATCAGCGATTATTTGGATAATTTGTGCGACCGCAGCACCTCGCTCGATCCGCTCGACTTTCGCGCCTTGCACGATTCGATGCCGGACGCCTTGACGATCGGCGCGGAGCCGTCGAACTATTACCGCCATCGCCGTGAACAGGAAGACGGCGGCTATTTGCCGGCGCTCGTCCGCACGTGCCAAGAGGTGCTCGAGACGGCGCGCCATTATGAGACGATCGCCCCGTTTTTGCATGAATTGGCCGGCTATTATTGCGACTTGCAAGTGCATAAACACGTCGATGTCAACGAGCGGGTGCCGCGGCTTGAGAAATGGTTCGCGCAATACAAAGACGCCTTGCCGCCGATGGAATGGTATGAGTTTTCCGCCTGCTCCGGTTCGACGCTCGGCATTTTCTGCCTCGTCGCCTATGCGTTTGGCGAATCGCTGCCGCCGGAGATGGCGAGACAAGTGCGCGACGGCTATTTTCCATACATTCAAGGGCTGCACATTTTGCTCGACTATTTGATCGACCAGGAGGAAGACCGGGAAGGCGGCGATTTAAACTTTTGCTTTTACTATCCGAATGAAACGGTGATGCTTGAGCGGCTTTGCCATTTCA
This sequence comes from Geobacillus sp. LEMMY01, assembly GCF_002042905.1. NCBI lineage: Bacteria > Bacillati > Bacillota > Bacilli > Caryophanales > Anoxybacillaceae > Geobacillus > Geobacillus sp. LEMMY01. The sequence goes on along the minus strand of NZ_MVKA01000011.1, from coordinate 82,675 downwards.
TCGAAGAGGCCGACCGCCATGTTGGCGCGCTTCCGCACGGCGAGTTTCACCGCCTCATTCACCGAGGGCTTCTTGGGTTGTATTTGTCGGATGCCAAGGTGAAAAAGCAGCGCGGGCTGCGCCGGCTGGCGCGCCGGCTCGTCCGCGCCGGCGGGGCGGCGTCGCAGTTTTTCTATTGGAACGGAAAAGCATACCGCTTTTGGCAGGAGCGGCAAAAACGGCTGTCCTTTTCATAAGGGCGGTCGTTTGCTTGTATTGGCAAGGGCAGCGGTTCGTCAGCGGACCGGACGGACTCAGGCGCCCCCATCCGCCCGATTCTCGAGCGCGATCAAAAACGGCGGGTCGTTTTGCCGATTGATGAATTCGTATTTCAAGGCATGGACGCGCCGTTGATCAAGAGAGCGGACGTAATCAAGGAGCGCGTCGCGTTCGCGCTTTCCTTCCGGATGGCCGTGGTACACGACAAGAACGATGACGCCGCCCGGCTTCATGACGGAAAGCAGCTGGCGGACCGCTTCGATCGTCGATTCCGGCTCGGTGACGATTTGCTTATTGCCGCCCGGCAAATAGCCGAGGTTGAACACCGCGCCGGCGATGCGCCCGTGTACATCGGCGGGAAGCGCCTCAAGCATTTCGCTATGGCTTCGTTGAAACAACGTCGCCCGCCCGCATAGCCCATGTTCCGCGAGGCGGGCGGAAGCGGCGGTGATGGCCTCAGGCTGAATGTCAAAGCCGAACACATGGCCGAAATCCCCGACGCGTTGAGCCAAATACACGGTGTCGTGCCCGTTGCCGACGGTCGCGTCGACGGCGATGTCGCCTTCGTTGACCGCTTGATCAAGCAAAAAGCGGGCAAACGGCAAAATGTTCATCAAAGCCATCGGTTGGGCCCTCCTTGCGATCGTTTCATCGTTTACGTTGGCGGGTATGGCGCTGCGGCCAAAGATGTCGGGCGCCATCGCTTTCTCCCTCTAGCCGCCCCATCCTCTACGCCAGCATGGCGGAAACCCTTGAGCTGACCGACATCGGCCTGATCGAGCTGAACGAAGATCCTCACGTCGGCATTGTAACAAAAACTTCATGGAAAATCGACCGCTGCCAATCATTGGCGTGATACGGCCAGCCTATGCGGCGCATAGTAAACATGAGGGAACATCACGAAACGAGGTGAGCAGATGGCAACAAGACAATCTGTTGAGGAATTTTTGCAGCGGTGTGAAGATGTGATCCGCTACGCGAAAGAGCAATATACGGAAGCGCAAAAGCAGGAGCATTACAACATCACCGAATACACAAACGCCCAGCAGATGCTCGAGCAGACGGTCATCGATTTGGCGCACTTGGCGCGAAGCTGCAACGCCCAGCAGCGCGAGCAGCTGCATCGGATGCGGCTCCAACTGGAGCAATTGCAAAACGACATGATTTTGCTTGACCGCTGAAACGGGAAGCGAACGCATGGCGATCATGTTGCCAAACGGCATCTGTTTGCTTGACCGCTGAAACGAGGAGGAACACGACATGAAGCGACGCCTGAAACAAACGAATCCGGAACAAAAAACACGCAACGGCCAAAACAATAACGATTTGGAGCTTGGTTAAGACTTTGACCCGGTGAAGCTGGCGAAAAAGCAATACGAGGAAACGGGCGGCCAACCGATCCGCTCCAAGCAGCGGAACGGGTGACGACAAGCCAAAGGGGCGGATGCCGCTCCTTATTTTTTATTGATTTTTTTCGCGTTTCCCCCTACAATTATTTCGGAACTCAAAATAAAAGCCAGAAAAGGATGATGGCCGATGCCCCGCGCTCTTTGGTGGCTGCTTGTCGGCATGGCGCTCAATGTGACAGGGGCGTCGTTTCTATGGCCGCTAAACACGATCTATTTGCACGAACAGCTCGGCCAGCCGCTCGCTGTCGCTGGTGTCGTGCTCATGCTCAACTCTGGGGGAAGTGTCATCGGCAGCTTGGCTGGCGGCTTTTTATTTGACCGGATCGGCGGGTTTCGCGTTTTGTTGGCCGGGGCGGTGTTGACGATGGCCGCGCTTGCGGGGTTGAACGTTTGGCACGGTTGGCCGCATTATGCGGTGTTTTTGGCGCTTGTCGGCATTGGCAGCGGCGTCGTCTTTCCGGCGGCGTCGGCGTACGCCGGGGCGATTTGGCCGGACGGGGGGCGGCGGGCGTTCAACGCCTTGTATGTCGCGCAAAACATCGGCGTCGCCGTCGGTTCGGCGCTTGGCGGGCTTGTCGCTTCATATTCGTTCTCGCTCGTTTTTTTCGCCAATCTTTTGTTGTATGCCGCGTTTTTGTTTACGGTTGTAGCCGGGTTGCGCCGCGTTCCGATTTTGCCGCCGCTGAGAAAGAAACGATCCGGAGAAGCGGAAAGAGCGCCATCCCGCGCCGTGGGCTGGGCGCTCGCCCTCCTTTGCGCCGGCTATGGACTGTGCTGGTTGAGCTATGTCCAATGGTCGACGACGATCGCCGCCTATACGCGCGAGCTCGGGATACCGGTCGGGCAGTACAGCTTGCTTTGGACGATCAACGGCGCATTGATCGTTTTCGGCCAGCCGGCGCTGGCGCGGGTGATCCGCCGCTTCATGCCGACGTTGAAGCGGCAAATCGTGATCGGTTTTCTTATTTTCGCCGTTTCGTTTGCCATGCTGTTGGGGGCGCATTCGTTTGCTGAGTTTGCCGCGTCCATGATTGTGCTCACGATCGCCGAGATGATCGTCTGGCCGGCGATTCCGGCCGCGGTGAACGAATGGGCGCCGCCGGGGAAAGCCGGGTTTTACCAAGGAATCGTCAACGGAACGGCCACGGCCGGACGGATGATCGGACCGGTCATCGGCGGCTCGGTCGCGGATCTGTTTGGAATGAAGCTACTCATCATGATGTTAGCATTGTTTGCCTTATTGGCGGTGCTGGCCGCGCTTTTGCATGATCGTCGGCTCCCGAAGCGGACGGAGAACGCGGATGAAAAAACCGCGGCTTCCGTATAGGTTTCGGCTTGCAATTGATCGACAAATTTTTTAAAATAATAATAAATTTGTCATTCTGTCCACTCATCGGTCGATTCATGCGCGAATAAGGCGAATAACGGTGAAGAGGAGCAGTAGCGGGCCCGACGGACGGCAGAGAGTTGACGGATGGTGCGAGTCAACCGAAGTCGGCCCGTGAACTCGCCTCGGAGTTGCCGGCGCGAACGATCCCCGACAGCGCCGGCCGTCCATCCGCGTTAAGGAAGAAAGCGGGTGCGCCGTTTGGCGCGCCAAAAAGGGTGGTACCGCGGGAAGCGCGCCTCTCGTCCCTTTGCGTGGGGATGGGGGGTTTTTTTGTACATATTTTCGTCAATGATGCAAGTAGAACTTGATAGGAGGAGTGCTGCGATGAGCTTCAACCACCGCGAAATCGAAAAAAAATGGCAGGACTATTGGGAGAAAAACAAAACGTTCCGCACGCCCGATGATGACGACAAGCCGAAGTTTTACGTTCTCGACATGTTCCCGTATCCGTCCGGCGCCGGCTTGCACGTCGGCCATCCGGAAGGGTATACGGCGACCGACATTTTGGCGCGCATGAAACGGATGCAAGGGTACAATGTCCTTCACCCGATGGGCTGGGACGCGTTCGGGCTGCCGGCCGAGCAATATGCGCTCGATACCGGCAACGACCCGGCGGAGTTTACGCAAAAAAACATCGACAACTTCCGCCGGCAAATCAAGTCGCTCGGCTTTTCGTATGACTGGGATCGGGAGATCAACACGACCGACCCGAACTATTACAAATGGACGCAATGGATTTTCTTGAAGCTGTATGAAAAAGGGCTCGCCTACATGGATGAAGTGCCGGTCAACTGGTGTCCGGCGCTTGGCACGGTGCTGGCGAACGAAGAGGTGATCAACGGCCGGAGCGAGCGCGGCGGGCATCCGGTCATCCGCAAGCCGATGCGGCAATGGATGCTGAGAATCACCGCCTATGCCGACCGCTTGCTTGAAGACTTGGAGGAGCTCGACTGGCCAGAAAGCATTAAGGAGATGCAGCGCAACTGGATCGGTCGTTCGGAAGGAGCGGAAATCGAGTTTGCCGTCGACGGCCATGACGAAACGTTCACCGTGTTCACGACGCGTCCCGATACGCTCTTTGGCGCGACATACACCGTCTTGGCGCCGGAGCATCCGCTTGTTGAGAAAATCACGACGCCGGAGCAAAAACCGGCCGTTGACGCCTATTTAAAAGAAATCCAAAGCAAAAGCGATCTCGAGCGCACCGATTTGGCGAAAGAAAAAACGGGCGTGTTCACCGGCGCGTACGCCATTCACCCGGTCACCGGCGATCGGCTTCCGATTTGGATCGCCGACTACGTCTTGATGAGCTACGGCACCGGAGCGATCATGGCCGTGCCGGCGCACGATGAGCGCGACTACGAGTTTGCGAAAAAATTCCACTTGCCGATGAAAGAAGTCGTCGCCGGTGGGAATATCGAAAAGGAAGCGTACACCGGAGACGGCGAGCATATCAACTCCGAGTTTTTGAACGGCTTGAACAAGCAGGAAGCGATCGAAAAAATGATCGCATGGCTTGAGGAGCACGGCAAAGGGCGGAAAAAAGTGTCGTACCGGCTGCGCGACTGGCTGTTCAGCCGCCAGCGCTACTGGGGCGAGCCGATTCCGATCATCCATTGGGAAGACGGCACGATGACGCCGGTGCCGGAAGAGGAATTGCCGCTTGTGTTGCCGAAAACGGATGAAATTCGTCCGTCGGGAACGGGCGAGTCGCCGCTGGCCAACATCGAAGAATGGGTCAATGTTGTCGACCCGAAAACCGGGAAAAAAGGGCGGCGCGAAACGAACACGATGCCGCAATGGGCTGGAAGCTGCTGGTATTATTTGCGCTACATCGACCCGCACAACGACAAGCAGCTCGCCGATCCGGAAAAGCTGAAAAAGTGGCTGCCGGTCGATGTCTACATCGGCGGGGCGGAGCACGCGGTCTTGCATTTGCTTTATGCCCGCTTCTGGCATAAGTTTCTTTATGACCTTGGCATCGTGCCGACGAAAGAACCGTTCCAAAAGCTGTTCAACCAAGGGATGATTTTAGGCGAAAACAACGAAAAAATGAGCAAATCAAAAGGCAACGTCGTCAACCCGGACGACATCATCGAAAGCCATGGGGCCGACACCTTGCGGCTGTATGAAATGTTCATGGGGCCGCTTGAGGCGTCGATCGCTTGGTCGACGAAAGGGCTTGACGGGGCGCGGCGCTTCCTCGACCGCGTCTGGAGACTCTTTGTCACCGAGAATGGCGAACTGAACCCGAACATTGTCGACGAACCGGCGAACGACACGCTCGAGCGCGTCTATCACCAAACGGTGAAAAAAGTGACGGAAGACTATGAAGCGCTCCGCTTTAACACCGCCATTTCGCAGCTTATGGTGTTCATCAACGAAGCGTACAAAGCGGAGCAAATGAAAAAAGAATACATGGAAGGCTTCGTCAAGCTCTTGTCGCCGGTCTGCCCGCACATCGGCGAGGAGCTGTGGCAAAAGCTTGGCCACACGGACACGATCGCCTATGAACCGTGGCCGACGTATGATGAAACGAAGCTTGTGGAAGACGTCGTGGAAATCGTCGTGCAAATCAACGGCAAAGTGCGGTCGCGTTTGCACGTGCCAGTTGATTTACCAAAAGAAGCGCTCGAGGAGCGGGCGCTCGCCGATGAAAAAATTAAAGAGCAGCTTGAGGGCAAAACTGTGCGCAAAGTGATCGCCGTCCCCGGCAAGCTCGTCAACATCGTCGCCAACTGACGGAAAAGCGGCCGCCCGACTTGAGACGGCGCACGCGGCGTCAAGGAACGATCATCTTGAACCAGTTTCCGCGCAGCCAGCGCAAGCGGGGAGGAATCGGCTTCGTACTTCCCCGCTGCCTTCTGCCGAAACGAAGCATTGAACGCGAGAGAAAGGGGTCGATCTGCCATGGAAGAGATCAAAGAAATCACGCCGGCTGAAGTGAAAGAAAAACTCGAACGCGGCGAAAAGCTGAACATTGTCGATGTGCGCGAAGACGAGGAAGTCGCCCTCGGCATGATCCCCGGCGCCAAACATATTAAAATGGGCGACATCCCCGATCGGCTTGCCGAATTCGACCGCAACGAAGAATATATTTTCGTCTGCCGCTCCGGACGGCGGAGCGAAAACGTCTGCCGCTACTTGCAAGAGCTCGGCTATCGCGTCCGCAACATGACGGGCGGCATGCTCGAGTGGGAAGGCGAAACGGTGCCGAAGCGATAAACGCCTCCGGTTTAGGAATGTCTTGGCAAACGGGCGGCTTGCTTTTCCTTAACAAATTTCCGCTTGCGGTTTGGGCAAGAAAAAGGTGTCCCGGCTTTTTGGGGCGCCTTTTTCGTTTTGTTTTAGTGCTAAAGTGTGATGCAACAGGAGGATAGAAAAGGATATAATTTTCAGTAAAATCAGATTGAAGGGGTCGATTCCGGTTGAAACTAGGCGACCGCTTGAAATTCGCCCGCTTGATGAAAGGCCTGACCCAAGAAGAAACGGCTGAAGGCATTATTTCCGTTTCGTATTTATCGAAAATTGAGAACAACCAAGTCATCCCGAGCCAAGAGGTGCTCGAATGGCTGTTTCGGCGGTTGGACATCCGGCCGGGTGGAAACGAAACAATGCCTTCATGGTTCGAATGGGTGATGTCGTGGTATAAGGCGATGACGAACCGTGATGTGCCTGCCGCGCGGGAACTGTATGAAACGGTCAAAGAACGATGCGAGCAGTCTGGGGATGCCGAAGCCATGATTTATTTTCAGCTGATGCGAATCCGATATTGGCTGCTTCTTGGCGACAAAAAGGGGGCGGAAACAGCGGCGCAAAGCGTGCGGGACTGGTATGGGGCGTTCAGTGATGACATGCGCTATTATTATTGGAAATTTTTTGGCCTTTTGTATTATTGCCAAGAAAAGTACGATGACGCCTTGCATTGTTATCAAAAGGCAGAACAGTTGTTGAAGGGAGAATGGAAAACGAGCGGGGAGGAAGCTGATTTGGCTTACTTGTCGGCGCTTGCTTTCAGCCGTCTGTGGAAATGGTTTCAATGCCTTCAATACGCCGAGCGCGCGCTGACGCTCAGCCAGGCGGAATACGACTTGCGGCGGAGCGCCGAATGCCATGTGTTGTTGGCGATTTGCTACCGGCGTTGCGGGGAGATCGATAAAGCGGTCGACCATTGTCTGCTGGCCCAAAAGGCGGCGAGGATGTTGGATGATCGACGGCTTCTTGGGATTGTGGAACACAATCTCGGCCACTTGAAAGGAATGAAACGTCAATACCGCGAGGCGGTGCAACATTACGAGAACAGTTTGATCTATAAAGAGGACGCCCCGCTGGATGCCCGGCTCATCACGCTTTTGTCGCTCGTTCGCGTGCATTGCGATGCCAAGCATTATCGCAAAGCGTCGATGGCTGTCGAGGAAGGGTGGAAACAGCTCGAACAAGCCCCTAACGGCGCGTCCGAGCATTATGAGTATTATTTGCATTTTTCCATTTACCGGCTGCTTTTGAGCGGAGAAGACGAACTGTTAGAGCGGTTGCTCAAACAGGAGGCGATTCCATACTTTCAAAAAAAGAAGGAGTATGATGACGCTTCTTTGTATGCCGAATATTTGGCGGATTGTTATATGCGGAGGCGCCAATACAAGCAGGCGGCCCAATATTATCAGCTAAGCTGCACCCTCTTGCGGACGCAAACCGGCGTTTGAAAGGAGGTGAAGCTCGTGAAAAAGCGGGTCATCGTGATCGTCGCTCTCGCCGTCCTTGGCCTCGCTTCGGCCTTTGGCCAAGGCATCGGGGTGAATGAAGCGGCAAAAGATGAGCATCCACCGCCGACAGTGATCGCCCGATAAAAGAAGCGGCCGGATGAGCGCTTTACCTGTCTGTGTTGATCTTCTTCGAACCGATCCGTCTCCTGTTTTCGTCATGGTGCGAAAGCGGGGGATGAGTCGGTTTTTTTGTTTCGTCCGTTGAAGCACGTCCTGTGGAAATCCGTCGGCTCAAGCGAAAAAGATCAATCGTTTTTTCCGCTTGGCAGCCTCGCTGCCGGTCGTGTTTCACTTTGGCCGTTTTGTCGCAGGTGGAAAGCCGCAAAGAGGGAAAAACGGAAAATAGGCTGCCGGATCAGGCCGCATGTCGCCCGATCATTTTCCCAATACCCAATCAAAATATATTGTAATAAAATTTTTATTAGAATAAATAATTTGAAAATATAAGAAAGGGGTAAAGGGAATGAACAAAAGGGCGATGCTTGGTGCGATTGGGTTGGCGTTTGGATTGATGGCTTGGCCGCTCGGTGCTTCAGCGAAGGAAAGATCAATGGTGTGGAACGAACAGTGGAAGACGCCATCGTTCGTTTCTGGTTCGCTGTTAAAAGGCGAGGATGCTCCGGAAGAATTGGTTTACCGTTATCTTGATCAAGAGAAGAATACGTTCCGACTTGATGGACAAGCCCGCGAACGGCTGGGCTTGATTGGCAAACAAACGGATGAACTCGGCCATACGGTTATGCGTTTTGAACAGCGCTATCACGGCATCCCGGTGTATGGCGCCGTGTTGGTTGCCCATGTCAACGATGGCGAATTGTCCTCTTTGTCGGGCGCGCTTATTCCGGATTTGGACAAACAAACGTTGAAAACAAAAGCCGCTATTTCCGTTCAACAAGCGGAAATGATCGCGGAACAAGATGTGGCTGATGCGGTGACGAAAGAACGGCCGGCGAGCGAAGAGGGAAAACGAACGCGGCTTGTCATCTATCCGGATGGGGAGACCCCGCGCCTCGCCTATGAGGTCAATGTCCGCTTTTTAACCCCTGTCCCAGGCAACTGGATATACATGATCGATGCGGTAGACGGAAAAGTGTTGAACAAATGGAACCAAATGGACGAGGCGAAGCCGGGCGGCGGGCAGCCGGTCGCCGGTACATCGACGGTCGGCGTGGGCCGCGGTGTGTTGGGGGATCAGAAATATATCAATACGACGTATTCCTCGTCTTATGGCTACTACTATTTGCAAGACAATACGCGCGGCAGCGGCATTTTTACGTATGACGGACGAAACCGCACCGTTTTGCCCGGCAGCTTATGGGCCGATGTCGACAACCAATTTTTCGCCAGCTATGACGCGGCGGCCGTGGACGCCCATTATTACGCCGGCATCACGTATGACTATTACAAAAACGTTCATAACCGACTGAGCTATGACGGCGCCGATGCACCGATTCGCTCGACCGTCCATTACGGCCGCGGTTACAACAACGCGTTTTGGAATGGTTCACAAATGGTGTACGGCGATGGAGACGGACAGACTTTTTTGCCGTTTTCTGGAGGAATTGACGTCGTTGGGCATGAGTTGACCCATGCGGTGACCGATTACACGGCCGGCTTGGTGTATCAAAACGAATCCGGCGCCATCAATGAAGCGATGTCCGACATTTTCGGCACACTCATCGAATTTTACGCCAACCGCAACCCGGATTGGGAGATCGGCGAAGACATTTACACGCCGGGAATTGCAGGCGACGCGCTTCGCTCCATGTCGGATCCGGCGAAATACGGCGATCCGGATCATTACTCGAAACGCTACACAGGCACACAAGACAATGGAGGAGTCCATACAAACAGCGGCATCATCAATAAAGCCGCCTACCTGCTCAGCCAAGGCGGCACGCACTACGGAGTGAGCGTCACCGGCATCGGCCGCGACAAAATGGGAAAAGTTTTTTACCGCGCTCTCGTCTATTATTTGACGCCGACGTCGAACTTCAGCCAGCTGCGCGCCGCCTGCGTGCAAGCGGCCGCTGATTTGTACGGGTCGACAAGCCAAGAAGTCAACTCGGTGAAACAGGCGTTCAATGCGGTTGGAGTGTATTAAGACGAATGAAGTTTCTGACGTCACGCGTCCCGCTGTTCGGGGGCGCGTGACGCCTTTTGTGGGCAGGATTTTCCCTAAATGCGTGGAAAAGGAAAAAGAAAACGGGGGAATGGCGATGTACAAAGTGAAAGTGTTTGATAAAGAGCATGAAAAAGATTTGGAAGCGGCGGTCAATGATTTTTTAGCCCGATTGAAAGACGGACAGTTGATCGATGTCAAGTACAGCGTGGCGGCGATGGAATCGGAAGGCGAGCAAATCTACTGTTTTTCCGCCATGGTCATTTACCGGACTTGACACTCCACACGGCTCCAGACTGTGGGATTCTTTGGGCCGTTTTCGTGCTTATCCCCCCAAAGCGGGCGACGCTTTTTTCATTGCGGCATTTCCATTTCAGGCGGCGAAATTTTGCGATCGCCCGCCTTGAAGACGGGCGTTGTCGGAATGTCAGCGGACGCCCCGGAGCACCCGAGGGGCATGAGGACGGCGGTCAATTCGTTGCTGTCTGCCCCGCGGAGCCGCTGATCCCGTTTTTTTCCGCCAATGCATAGCGGGCGGCGTTCACGCCGGCGAGCCGCCCGGTGACAAGGGCGGCGGTGATGTTGTAGCCGCCCGTGTAGCCGTGAATGTCCAAAATTTCGCCGCAAAAGTAAAGGCCGGCCATGCATTTGGAGGCCATCGTTTTCGGTTCGATCTCTTTGACCGACACGCCGCCGCCAGTGACGAACGCTTTCTCAAGCGGCAGCGTGCCGTGGACGTGAAACGTAAACTGTTTGCATTGCTGGACAAACGCCCGCAGCGCCTCGTGGCTTACCGTGCCGGCGGAGGCGTGCGGGTCGATGCCGGCCCGCTCGAGCAAAAAGACAGCGTACCGCTCGGGCAGCCCCGTTTTGGCGATCGTTTTCATCGCCTTTTTCGGCTCCTCTTTGCACAGCTTGGCGAAATGTTGAAACAGCTCTTCCTGCGTCACGTCTGGAAGCGCGTCGATGCTCATGGCGACCGCGCTGTCCGCCGCTTTTTTCAACGCCTTGACGACAAACTGGCTGCAGCGGAGGGCGGCCGGGCCGGAAATGCCGAAATGGGTGAACAGCATATCCATCCGGTGGGTGATGATCGGCTTGCCGTTCGGCTTTAAGACGCTTAACGCGACGTCGCGCAGCGACAAGCCTTGCAGCGTCCGCTCTTTGATGAACGGCTCATGCGAGACGATCGGCACTTCGGTCGGAAACAATTCGGTCACCGTGTGCCCCGCTTTTTCCGCCCACGGATAGCCGTCGCCCGTTGAGCCGGTTTGCGGCACCGATTTGCCGCCGACGGCGACGACAACCGCACGGGCGTGGATCGTCTCCCCGCTTTTCAGCGTGACACCGACTGTTTTTCCTTGTTCATACAACACGTCCGCCACTGGCGATTCAAGCCGAACATCGACGCCAAGGCGCGACAATTCGCGAACAAGCGCGTCGACGACCGACTGGGCGCTGTCGCTTTTGGGAAACATGCGGCCGTGGTCTTCCTCCTTGAGCGGCACGCCGAGCCGCTCAAAAAAGCGGATGATGTCTTCATTGTTAAATACGGAAAAGGCGCTGTATAAAAAGCGGCCGTTGCCGGGAATATGGCGGACAATTTCATCCACCGGCAGCCGATTCGTCACGTTGCAGCGCCCGCCGCCGGAGATGGCGAGCTTGCGCCCGAGCTTCGTTCCTTTTTCCAACAAGAGCACCTTCGCCCCCTCTTCGCCGGCGCCGATCGCCGCCATGAGCCCGGACGGACCGCCGCCGATGATGATGACGTCGTATCCCATGTTCATTACACCCTTTCTTTCTGCGCGTGGCCGATATTTTTCGTTCCATTGACAACTATGGTAAAATAGATACGTTGTCATTTTCAACGTCCATGGCTAGGGAAGGGGTCATATGTCAACATCGAAACTGCTGCGCGGCACGTTTATTTTAACGGCTGGCGTGATGATTTCTCGCCTTCTTGGTTTATTTTACGTCATCCCGTTTTACCATCTTGTCGGCGAGCGCGGCGGGGCGCTGTACGGATACGGCTATGTGCCGTACCAAATTTTTTTGAGCTTGGCGACCGGCGGGCTGCCGGTGGCGGTGTCAAAGTTTGTGTCGAAATACAACGCGCTTGGGGAATACGGCGTCGGCTATCGGCTCTTTCGCTCCGGCCTTGTCTTGATGATCGCAAGCGGCATCGTCTCATGGCTCATTTTGTACGCCCTGGCGCCCATCTTGGCGCCGCACGTCATCGATGCGAAAACGAACGTCAACTCGGTCGACGACGTCACGGCCGTCATCCGCGCGGTCAGCTTTGCGCTCCTCATCGTGCCGGTGATGAGCTTGATCCGCGGATTTTTCCAAGGACATGAGTCGATGGGCCCGACGGCGCTGTCGCAAGTCGTCGAACAAATCGCGCGCATCGCTTTTTTGCTTGGGGCGTGCTACGTCATTTTGCGCCTGATGGACGGCTCGATCGTCTCCGCTGTGAGCGCGGCGACGTTTGCCGCGTTTGTCGGGGCGGCGGCGGGGCTTTTGGTGTTGCTTGTCTATTGGTGGAAGCGGCGTCCGTATTTGCAGTCGCTGCTTGCGCGTGACCGCGGCGAAGCGGACGTGTCGCTTTTGGCGATGTATAAAGAGCTGCTTCTTTCTTCGATTCCGTTTGTTTTTGTCGGCTTGTCGATGTCGCTGTACCAGCTCGTCGATCAGTTTACGTTCAATCACGCGATGGCGGCGGCGGGCCGCGGGAACATCTCGGAGCACGCGTATTCCGTGTTCAACATGTGGGCGCAAAAGCTCGTCATCATACCAGTGACGCTCGCGACCTCGTTCAGCTTGGCGCTCATCCCGACGATTACGAAAGCGTATGTCGCGCAAGACCGGAAAGCGCTGCGGCAATATTTGAACCAGACGTTTCAAGTGCTCATGTTTTTAACGCTCCCGGCGGTGATTGGCATGGCGGTGCTGGCAGGGCCGGTGTACAGCTCGTTTTACAGCTATGATCCGCTTGGTGAACAAGTGTTGCGCTGGTATGCACCGGCGGCGATTTTGTACGCTTTGTTTTCTGTGACGGCGGCGATCATGCAAGGCATCAACGAGCAGCGGTTTACGGTCGTCAGTTTGACAGCCGGCTTGCTTGTGAAGCTTTTGCTCAACACGCCGCTCATTATGAAATGGTCGGCCGTCGGGGCCATTGTTGCCACGATGGCGGGCTATTTCGTCTCTGTGGCGTTCAACTTATGGGTTATTCAGCGCCGCACGCGCTACCGCTATCGGTTTGTCGCCCGCCGGACGGCGTTTATGGCCATCTTGACGGCGGCGATGTCAGCGGCGGTTATGGGGGTCGAGGCGCTGGCGTCCCGATGGATCGATTACCGCGCCGGCACCGCTGAATCGGTGGGCGCTGTTTCCATCGGCGCAGCGGTCGGGGCAGCCGTCTACTTGTTTCTCAGCATCCGCTCCGGGTTGTTTTCGGCGCTGTTTGGCGACCGGTTTGCGTTTTGGCGCCGGAAAGAGAAAAAGGCGGTATCGTAGACGAGGGTGTATGGGGGGATCGGCCGTTGACCGGACGGCCGTTTCCTAGAAGCGGCTCGTTTAGGCCGGGAGCCCGGCGGACGGCGCTTCTCCTGAACGTCGCGGCGCCCTAGCGAAAGGGTTCGACGACGGCTGTTTTTCGCCCTCCCCCATGCCGTTCGGCTTGCGGCAAAAAAAAAAAGAAGAAGGCGGTCGTCCCCGCCTTCTTTCTCCATTTCGCTTACGACAGGCCGAGCCGGCGTTCGATGCGATCGAGGCGGCTTTCCACCCGGTCGAGCCGGCGGTCGAGCCGTTCGACGGCCCGCTCAAGCCGTTCGATGCGCCGCGCCCAGTTGGCGAATGGCCCGCCTGGGTATCCGGGCCAAAATTGGCTGGCTGGCGGCTGTTGACGGTAATCATCCAACGTTGGGACATAATAGTAATATTCATTCATCGGCAAATCCCCCTTCTTGATGTTTCCTTCACAGTGTATGGGGGGAAGGCGGAAGCGGACTAGATGAACGCCTAATGAAGGCCATATTTTTAGGAGGGAGATTTGTGGAGCTGCGCATTGACAAGCTGCTCGCCCATATGGGGTATGGGACGAGGAAGGAAGTGAAAAAGCTGCTCAAGTCCGGAGCGGTGAAAGTGGACGGCGCGCCGGTCCGTGATGCGAAAACGAAAGTGCGGCCGGATGAGCAAATCGTGACCGTGTGGGGAGAAACGGTCGAGTACAAGCCATTCATTTACTTGATGATGAATAAGCCTTCGGGTGTGGTTTCGGCGACGGAAGATGCGGTGGAAGAGACGGTCGTTGACCTGCTTGAGGAGGAAGACCGAGCGTTCGCTCCTTTTCCGGTCGGACGGCTGGACAAAGATACGGAAGGGCTGCTGCTCTTGACGAATGATGGGCAGCTCGCCCACCAGCTGTTGTCGCCGAAAAAACATGTGCCGAAAACGTACTTTGCCGTCATTGACGGGGAAGTGACCGATGTGGATGTCGCGGCGTTTCAGCGCGGCGTCGTCCTTGATGACGGCTATGAAACAAAGCCGGCCAAGCTCGTTGTGTTGAAATCCGGCCTTCGTTCCGATGTCGAGGTGACGATTACCGAAGGGAAGTTCCATCAAGTGAAACGGATGTTTCAAGCGGTCGGCAAGCGGGTCGTCTATTTAAAACGAATTCAAATGGGACCGTTGCCGCTTGACCCGGATTTGGCCGTCGGCGAGTATCGGGAATTGACGGACGAAGAGGTGGACATGTTAAAACAATACCGGCCGGAGATGGACGAAAAAAAAGGAACCTGACGCGGTTCCTTTTTTATGGAAAAATAGTGGATATTCATCTGTGGGAAAATGGTTTGCGTTCATCTCTCATCTTGCCTACCCTATTGGCACCGGGTTTACGAAGAGATGCGCACTTTTTTGTTTGTGGTCGTCCATTTGCCCTTGCTCGGGCTGCGAACGAGATCGTTGTACATAAGCACGTTTAAGTCGCGCTGGATCGTTCGTGGGGTGGTGCCGAACTCATCAACCAATTCTTGGGTCGTAACCGTTCCTTTTTCGCTAATGTACATATACACGGATTTGATGCGGGTAAGCATCCGATGTGTTGAAGGTTTCAAAAGACCACTCCCTATCTTAGCATCATTCGCATGGCACAACCGACCGCTAGCAGATGAGAGATGTCTTTGTCTGTTTACTACCATTGTACACGAAATGAGAGGGAAAATGCTACCCGGTTGCCTCTATTCACGAAAAATTTCAACATTTTGTCATGAAACGGAAATCGATTTGCAACGAATGAAACATTTTGACTTCCTGTTTTTGATATGATACGTTGGCAACAAAGAGTGTTGAATAAGGAAAGGAAGAATGGCGTTGAACATCGACTGGATGAAAGAAGCAAAGAAGCGGAAAGACGATTTGATCCGCGATGTACAAGCGCTTGTCCGCATTCCGAGCGTCCGCGATGATGAACAGGCGCGGGCGGGGGCGCCGTTTGGGCCAAAGGTGGCGGAAGCGCTTGAGTATATGCTTCACCGCGGCCGGGAGGAAGGATTTCGCGTCAAAAATGTGGACGGTTTTGCCGGGCATGTCGAAATGGGGCAAGGGGAAAAACTTGTCGGCGTGCTCGGCCATATCGACGTCGTGCCGCCCGGGGACGGCTGGACGATGGATCCGTTTGCCGCTGATGTGCTTAGCGGCCGCATTTATGGGCGCGGCGCGATCGATGACAAAGGGCCGACGATGGCCGCGTTTTACGCGATGAAAATCATCCGTGAACTCGGGCTGCCCCTTGGCAAGCGGGTGCGGCTCATCATCGGGGGCGATGAGGAAAGCGACTGGCGGTGTGTGGAGCACTATTTTTGCCATGAAGAAATGCCGGATGTCGGATTTGCGCCGGATGCTGATTTCCCGATCATTCATGCTGAAAAAGGGATCATTGACGCCGATTTGTCGTACCGCCCGCCTGAATCGGAGGAGGCGGAAGGGCTCGTGCTTGCCTCATTCCAAGCCGGGCGCCGCTACAATATGGTGCCCGATGCGGCCGAAGCGGTGGTGGAAGGAGCGGGACGGACGGAGGAGCTGCTTGGCCTCTATGAACAGTTTTGCCGGGAGCGCGGCGTAAAGGGGAGCATCAGGCAAAGCGAAGGGGCCGTCGCCTTTCAATTGGAAGGGGTGTCCGCTCATGGCGCTGAGCCGGAGCGCGGCAAAAACGCCGGCGTCTATTTGGCGCAGTTTTTGGCGTCGCTTCCGCTCGATGGTCGAAGCCGGCCGTTCATTCAGTTTATTGCCTCCGTCTTTTTCGGCGATGCTCGCGGCCAGCGGCTTGGCCTTGCGTATCGCGACGAACAAAGCGGCGAACTGACCGTCAACGTTGGAGTGTTGTCGTATGACCGGCGGCATGGCGGAACGATTGGGCTGAACATCCGCTATCCGGTGACCGCCGACGGTGAGGTGATCCGCCAAACGTTAAGCAATGCCGCTGCCGAACGCGGCTTGACGCTCAGCCGTTTCAGCGATACGAAGCCTCATTATATCGACCCCAACCACGAGCTTGTCCGCACGCTTCAGCGCGTCTACGAAGAGCAGACAGGCGAGCCGGCCCGGCTTTTGGCCATCGGCGGCGGCACATATGCCCGCGCCTTGACCGCCGGGGTGGCGTTTGGCGCGTTGTTTCCGGGCCGTCCGGATGTCGCCCATCAAAAAGATGAGTATATCGAGATCGACGATTTGGTGAAAGCGACGGCCATTTACGCGCAGGCGATTTACGAGCTGGCGAAATAGGCTGCTCGCCGCCCAAAGGAAAAAGGAGAGGCGAAAGAAAGAGAAAGGCGCCGAGCGGCGGGCGCGCTTTGGGAACGAAAGGGGAAGACGGGATGGAAGCGGCTTTACAACGGGAGACACCGGTGCGAAAAACGGTGTTTCCGCTCTTTTATTTTTTGATCTTTTTCGCGTTTGGCGCCTTGTTTCCACTCTTATCCGTCTATTTGCAAGAAGAGGCGCATTTGCCGGGAGCGGCGATCGGCTGGATCATGTCGCTCACTCCGATTGTGACGATGGCTGCTCAGCCGCTTTGGGGCACGGCGGCCGATTATGCGCGCAAACCGGTCGAACTGTTGACGCTGGCGCTCGTGTTGACAGCGCTGTTTGGGCTTCTTTATTCGCTGGCCGGAAGCTACCGGGTGTTCGTCGCCCTGACCGTGTTGCTTTCGGCGGTGCAAAGCGCCATCGTTCCGCTCTCCGACAGCATCGCCCTTCATCATGTGCGCGGTCATGGCGGAAACTACGGGGCGATTCGGCTTTGGGGATCGATCGGGTTTGCCGCCGCGGTGTTTGTGGTCGGCTGGCTGTCTGAGCATCTGGCCTTTGCGGTCATTTTTTACGTGTTTTCGTTCATGTTGCTTTCGGCCGCGGCATTGGCCGTCCGCCTGCCGCGCTATCAGGCGGCGGCGCCGGGGCGGTTGACATGGCTTGACGTTCGCGGGCTTCTTTCCGTTCGCCCGTTTTGCCTGCTGCTTGTGGCGTCCTTTTTGCTGTTTGGTCCGATTTATGCCAACAATTCCTATTTCGGGCTGTTGATCCACGAGCTTGGCGGCACGCTGACCGGCATCGGTTTCGCCTTTTTGCTGGCTGCCGGAAGCGAAGCGCCGTTTATGAAAGCGGCGGACCGGCTTATCCGCCGCTTTGGCATGGCGCCCCTCCTTTTCTTTGCGGCGCTCGTGTCGGCCGCCCGCTGGTGGTCGTATGTCGCCGATCCGCCGCTTTGGTTTGTCTATATCACAGCGATCTTTCAAGGATGTTCGGTCGGGCTGGCGATTCCAACCGCCCTGCAGTATGTGCGCCGCTTGGCGCCCGAGCGGGTGCAGGCGACGGCCGTCGCTCTTTACTCGGCGACGAGCAGCGGACTTGGCGCGTGGTTTTGCACGTTGGCGGGCGGATATTTGCTTGAGCGTTGGCAGATCGGCGCCGTCTACGTGTTTTTTGGCGCTTGCACCATCGTTGGCGTGTTCGTGCTCATTTGGTTAGGTAAATTGGAAAAAACGACCAAATCGGCAGGTGAGAAAGGATGAAACGGAATCATTATTTCATCGCCGTTCCGCTGACAGCCGAAGCGAAACAAGCCATCGCCCGTTTTTCGAGCGATGCGGCGCGGTCGCTGCCGTTTCGCACATGGGTGCATGAACAGGACTATCATATCACCCTGGCGTTTTTAGGCGATGTGCCGCCGAAAAAAATGGCGCCGCTATGTGAAGCGATGGCCGCCACCGCCGCCCGCTGCGCCCCGTTTTCCCTCGTGCTTGCCGGGCTTGGGACGTTCGGGGAGCAAACTTCACCGCGCATTTTTTGGCAAGGAGTCGAAACGGAAGAAACGTTGAATGGATTGCGGCACGACGTGTATGAAGCGTGTACAAAGCTCGGGTTTTCCTTGGACCGGCGGCCGTTTGCCCCGCATATTACGATCGCTCGCAAATGGCAGGGGGCCGAACCGTTTCGTCCGGACATGCTTCGTTCGTTTTCGGCTGCTAGTGCGGTGTTTTCGGTGCCTGAGATCGTGCTGTATCGGACGAATATGGAACGGACGCCGAAGTACGAAGCGATCGCCGTGTTCCCATTGCTTGGCGCGCCGATGAATGACAATAGCAGGTGAAAAAATGGGTCAGCTCGTTAAACTCATGGATTGCATTTCCCGCTACGAAACCGATGTGTACTATTATGTGCCGGAATTCATCCGGCTGAAGCAGCGGCAATGGGAGCAGGCAAAAGCGCGGTGGCAAGCGGAACGGACGGCTGAGGCCAGCGGATGGCTTGAAACGGGCGAGACGTGGGATGTTTTGCTTGACAAACCGTCATGGTGGGAGCGGCTGACGAAACGATGGCGCCGCCGTGTCGTGCTTACGGAAGAGGAGACGTTTTCTCTTGCGCCGATGGCCCGTCCCGCGGCTACTCTGGAGGAATTGAAACAGCAGTTTCTTGATGAGTTGTTCGAGTTGCAGCTGAAATGGGCGAGTTCAACGATGATGTACGTTTCCTCCCTCGATGAGGCCGTGTATGGCGATGAGACGTTGAAGTATTTTTTGCAGCGATTTCCGGATACGCATTTATGCTTTTACCGGCCGGTGGCGATGGTCGGCAAGGCACCGGTGGAGCTCGAGACGATGATGTTGACGCCATCCGCGCTCTGGTGCATTGCCTTTGTCGAAGGAAGGCCGGACAACATCGTCATGGCGTCAACCGGCCGGTTTTGGGTGGAACAGGCCGGAACGAACGAAACGAGGCTGGTCAACCCGGTCGTGTCGCTGCGGCGGACGGAGCAGATCGTTTCGGAGATTTTTCGCAAACATGGGGTCGATTGGCCGATCCATCTCGTGCTGTTAAACCGCTACGGCTACATTGACAGCGGCGGCCTTTTTCCGTTTATCCGCTATATCGATAAGCGAAATTATGACGAGTGGTTTTCCCGCCTGCGCCGCTCAGCTCTCCCGCTTCGGCACGGGCAGCTGAAAGCGGCTGAGGCGCTGCTCCGCCATTGCGCCAGCTTTTACGACCGCCGCAATGACGGGAATATGAGCGGCGAGGAAGGGCAACAATAGAAACATCTGTGCATCGATAGGGCGGCCGGAGTGGGAGCCGCGGGGCGCTTCCGCTTTGGCAGTTTTAAGAAAGGCGTTTGCCGAGAAAAATGTTTGCATGCCGGGGCGGTATTTCAGTATAATACAAGTAAAACGGACGGAGGAAGGACGCGGCCTGGCCGTCCTTTTTATTTGGGCGCGAGAAGCAAACGGAGACGTTTCTATTTTTAAGTCGCAGGTGAACACGCTTTGGAACAGTTACTAGGTAAGGAGTGGGAGATCACTCCCGCTGGCGGCGCTACAGGGGATGCGTATTTTGCGGAATATGAAGGGAAGAAATTGTTTTTAAAGCGGAATTCTTCTCCGTTTCTTGCTGTATTGTCGGCCGAGGGCATCGTCCCGAAGCTTGTATGGACGAAGCGGCTCGAAAACGGCGATGTATTTACGGCCCAGCAATGGCTGAACGGCCGGGAGCTGAAGCCGTGGGAGATGGGAAGCGAGCAAGTGGCGGCGCTTTTGCGGAAAATCCATCGCTCCAAGGAGCTTGTGACGATGCTGAAGCGGCTTGGCAAATCTCCGCTGCGCGCGAAGAAAATGCTCGCTCTTCTTGCCGAGCAGCAGCGGCGCCATCCGGCCGGCGGTTCTGTCGTCTGTCAGGCGCTTGACTGGCTTGAACAGCATGTTTCGTCATTGCCGGATGACGAGCACGTTGTCTGCCACTGTGACATCAATCATAACAATTGGCTGCTTGCCGACGATGGCACGTTGTACTTGATCGATTGGGACGGGGCGGTGATCGCCGATCCGGCGATCGATATCGGCATGCTTCTTCATCTGTACATTCCGCGCGCCGAATGGAAGGCGTGGCTCGACCAGTACGGATGGCCATGGAGCGAAGAGCTTGGCCTCCGCCTAAAGTGGTATACGATCGCTCATACGTTGCACTCGCTGTTTTGGCCGAAAGGGAAGGACGGCCAAAAAGAAAAGGAGCAGTCGCTTCGGTTATTGGAACGGGTCATCACCGAGCACTGACAACGGCCTGCCCCGCTTCTGTCGAAAGGGGCGAAACGCCGGCGGTGCTCAACCGGCGGCCGCCGTTGTCCCGATCATCGTCTTTGGCCGGGAAGACGTGGTGGCAGCGTGAAAGCGGGGAAAGGTCAAGACAGCTCGTTCACCCAATCGGCGAGCTGGCTTTGGTGAGCGGAAATATGAGCGTTTAAGTCAGCGCTGTATTTCCCGCCTTGGCCGTAGGCGTAAATGTTTGGAAGGATTTGTTTGACATGGCCGTCTACCTCATCGTTGGCGAGCAGCGACTTGACAAGCCGTTCAATTTGTTCGCATTCGGACACCGTCCCGCAGCAATCGAGCTGATGTTCGGATAAAATGTCGCGGAGCACGGTCAATTGATGGTTATAGTCGAGCGGCATGCTGGTCACCATCCTTTCGCAAAGCTGTACGGTTTTATGATGCCCGGGCCCAGCAGCGTTTATGCCCGGGCGTTTTTCCGCTTTTGGCGGCGTTTGTTTCTTAGTCGCAAGTATGGTATCGTCAAACCAACAAACGGAAACGAGGCAGAGGTGTCGATATGCGTTTGCGCAACAAACCGTGGGCGAAAGACAAAATCGCCGCTTATCCGCAATATGTCATCCCCGATCCAGAAACAAAGCGCGGGCGATGGCGCGAGCTGTTCGGCAACGACCGACCGATCCATGTCGAGATCGGGACGGGGAAAGGGAAATTTATCACCGAAATGGGGCGTCTCCATCCGGATGTTAATTTTATCGGCATCGAGCTGTACCCAAGTGTGCTGGTGTCCGCGCTTGACAAACTGATCGAAAGCGAGCTCTCGAACGTCAAGCTGTTGAACGCCAACGCGAAAGATCTCACCGCGTTTTTTGCCGACGGAGAAGTGTCGCGCATTTATTTGAACTTTTCCGACCCATGGCCGAAAAAGCGGCACGAAAAGCGGCGGCTGACGTATCGGGACTTTTTGGCGCTCTATGATCGCATTTTGGCTGAAGACGGAGACATCCATTTGAAAACGGACAATCAATCGTTTTTTGAATACTCGCTTGTCAGCTTGTCGCAGTATGGGTTTGTGCTCTCATCGGTCCAGCTCGACTTGCATCAAAGCGGCATCACGGACAATGTCATGACGGAGTACGAAGAAAAATTTTCTGCCAAAGGAAACCGCATTTACCGCTGCGAGGCGGCGCGTCCGCCGCGGCGGTCGTCATAGGCCCGAACCGATTGGTCGGGTCTTTTTTTATTTCCGGTTGATGGAGAAAATGGTACACTAGTGGAGGGGGGAGATGGAAATGGAACAGTTGCGAATTGGACAAGTTACATTGACATGGCTTCGGGGCGGAGTCACCCATCTTGACGGCGGGGCGATGTTTGGCGTCGTGCCGAAACCGCTTTGGTCGAAAAAATATCCGCCGAACGACCAAAATCAAATCGAGCTGCGCACCGATCCGATTTTGGTCGAGACAGGCGGCACAAGGTTGCTCATTGAATCCGGCATCGGCAACGGCAAGCTGACCGACAAGCAAAAGCGCAACTTCGGCGTCACGGAAGAATCGGCGCTCGATGAATCGCTCGCCAAGCTCGGGCTTGCGCGGCGCGACATCGACATCGTCATCATGACTCATTTGCATTTTGACCATGCGTGCGGATTGACCGTTTGGGAAGACGGACGGCTCGTGCCGGCGTTTCCGCGCGCGGCGATCATCACCTCGGATATCGAGTGGGAGGAAATGCGCAACCCGAACATCCGATCGCGCAATACGTATTGGAAAGAAAATTGGGAGCCGATCGCGGATCAAGTCGTTCCGTTTACGAAAGAAACCGAAGTCGTTCCTGGCATCCGCCTCATCCATACCGGCGGGCATAGCGCCGGGCATGCGATCGTGCTCATCGAATCAGAGGGGGAGATGGCCATTCATCTTGGCGATTTGCTTGGCACGCACGCCCATCAAAACGTCCTCTGGGTGATGGCGTACGACGATTACCCGATGGATTCGATTTTTGCCAAACAGCGATGGCTCCCGTACGGCGTAAAGAAAAATGCGTGGTTTACCTTCTACCATGATGCTTACTATCGGGCTGTGAAATGGCAGGAAGACGGGACGATGGCCGCCGCCGTGAAGCGGGAGCGGCCTGCGCTATAACGGTTTGATCTCGATGATGGCGCCGGTGCAGGCGTTCACAAAAAACTCGTCATCTCCATCGTCGCAGCAGACGCCGCCGCGGTACACCGTGTACGTCAATCCGTCCTTCTCATACCGCTCCGGGGCGGACTGAATCCAGGAACCGCGGATGGCGCGCGCACCGCCAAGCGCGGCTTTCGCCAGCGCCAGCGCTTGTTCCGGGGCAAGGAGCGCCGGTTTGGAAGCGGAGCGGATGGCATAGACGACGGCCGCACCGACGGCGGCGCCGACGAGCCACTGTTTCCAAGCCATGTTTCTTTCCTCCTTCTCGCTTTGATACGGTTTAGTATAGCCGATTTTGGCGGAACATGTAAGAAGGACGGAAAGAAACGGAACGGTGAAATCGAACATAGAAAGGGAGACTCGTGATGAATAAGGACACGCTGCAATTATTCCAAACGTTGACCGAGCTTCCAGGCGCACCGGGTTATGAACATCCGGTGCGGCAGTTTATGCGCAAAGAGCTCGCGAAATACGCCGATGACATTGTGCAAGACCGCCTCGGGAGCATTTTCGGCGTCAAACGCGGTGATGAGGCGGGCCCGACGGTGATGGTCGCCGGCCATATGGATGAAGTCGGATTTATGGTGACAGCGATCACTGATCACGGCATGATTCGTTTCCAGCCGCTAGGAGGCTGGTGGGATCAAGTGCTGCTCGCCCAGCGCGTGCAAATCATCACGGACGGCGGGCCGGTCACCGGCGTGATCGGGTCGATTCCGCCGCACTTGCTCGATGAGGAGCAGCGCAAGAAACCGATGGAGATCAAAAACATGTTGATTGACATCGGAGCGGAAAGCCGTGAAGATGCCGAACGAGTCGGCATTCGCCCGGGCCAGCCGATCGTGCCGGTCAGCCCGTTTACTTTGCTTGCCAACGGAAAAACCGTGATGGCAAAAGCGTGGGACAATCGGTTTGGCTGCGGGTTGGCGATCGAGCTGTTAAAAGAGCTGAACGGCGAAACGGTGCCGAACGTCTTGTACGCTGGAGCGACCGTGCAGGAAGAGGTCGGGCTGCGCGGGGCCCAGACGGCGGCTTCGATGATCAACCCGGACATCTTTTTTGCCCTGGAAGCAAGCCCGGCCAACGACATGTCCGGCGACAAACAGGCGTTCGGCCATATCGGCAAAGGGGCGCTCATCCGTTTGTACGACCGGACGATGATTACGCACCGCGGCATGCGCGAATTTGTGCTTGATACGGCGGAGACGATTGGCGTGCCGTACCAGTTTTTCATTTCCCCAGGCGGAGGGACGGACGCTGGAAGGGTCCATATCGCCAACCGCGGCGTGCCGTCGGCGGTGATCGGCATTTGCGCCCGCTACATTCATACGCATGCTTCGATCATTCATGTCGACGATTACGCGGCGGCCAAACAGCTCATCGTTGAGCTCGTCAAACGGTGCGACCGGACGACGGTCGAGACGATTCGCCAAAACAGCTGAGGAGAAGCGAGCGCTTCTCCTTTTCCATGACAAGGAGGGCACTGGATGAAAACCATTGCGGTCGGAACGAACAACGAAGCAAAAGTCGCCGCTGTTCGGGCGGTGTTGGGGGGAAGGGAATACCGCATTGTATCGCTTGAGGTGCCATCAGGCGTTTCCGCGCAGCCGCTGTCCGATGAGGAGACGCGGCTTGGCGCCATCGGGCGCGCCAAACGGGCGCTCGAAGCGGCGGAGGCGGACATCGGCATCGGGTTGGAAGGCGGCGTGATGAAGATCGATGGGCAATGGTGGCTGTGCAACTGGGGAGCGCTCGTTGACCGAGACGGAGTGGTGGTGGCCGCCGCCGGCGCGCGCCTCGCTTTGCCGCCTGATATCGGCGCCGGCATTGAGGCGGGGCGCGAGCTCGGCGACGTGATGGAAGCGTACACCGGGCGGCGGAACATCCGCAGGAAAGAAGGCGCGGTCGGCGTGTTGACGAACGGGCGCGTTGGCCGATCGGCGATGTTTTCCCACATCGTCGAGCTTTTAGCCGGCCAATATGAATTTTTTTGTCAAAACAAGCCGTTCACGGTATGATAAATGGGGGAACGGCTGGCGAAAGCAAGGAGGAGAAGGATGAACAGCCGGCAAATGTATGAGAAGATTAAAGAGCGTCTCGTCGCCCACCGGCACTGGACGTTTCGCTTTGACGCCAAGCAAGACGCGATGCGCGTCGAAGACCGCCGCACGAAAAAAGGCGTCACGATCTCGCTTCCCGGCGTGATTGCCAAATGGCACGAACAAAAAGACGAGGCGGTGCGCGAAGTCGTTTATTATGTAGAGGAAACGTTGAAAACGATGGAAGAAGACGCCACACTGTCCGGCAACGAGCGAAACATTTATCCTGTCATTCGCTCGGCGTCGTTTCCGACGGAGACGAAAGAAGGCATTCCGTTGCTGTTTGATGATCATACAGCCGAAACGCGCATTTACTATGCGCTCGACCTAGGCAAAACGTATCGCTTGATTGATGAGCACATGGTTGAGAAAGACAAATGGAGCCGCGAGCGGGTGAAGGAAATCGCCCGTTTCAACGTCAGGTCGCTGCCGACGCCGGTGAAAGAGGACCGGGTGGCGGACAACGTGTTTTATTTTTTGAACACAAATGACGGCTATGATGCGAGCCGCATTTTAAACGAATCGTTTTTGGCCGACATGCGGGCGCGCGTGGAAGGAACGATGGCCGTCGCTGTTCCGCATCAAGATGTGCTCATCATCGCTGATGTGCGCAACGACATCGGTTATGACGTGCTCGCGCAAATGACGATGAGCTTTTTTGCCGGCGGCCGCGTGCCGATCACGGCGCTGTCGTTTTTATACGAAAATGGGAAACTTGAACCGATTTTCATTTTAGGAAAAAAACGGAGAACGTAGCGGCAAGGAGGAATGAAGCGATGAACGTGTTTTACAACCGAGAAGGGGTCGGCGACGTGCTGCTTGTGTCGCTGAAACCGGCGGCGGATGAGGAACGGACGTTTGTCAGACAACGCGATGTCGTCCGCATCATTTCCGAACGGACGGGCGAGACGGTCGGCTATAACATTTTTTCCGCGTCTTCGTACTATCCGTTTTCCGGCAACGGTCCGCTGGAAGTGAATGAGGAGCTCGTCGGCGTCATCAACGACATCTTGGCGAAAAACGGTTTTGACGAACCGATCGAAGCTGACTTGTCGCCGAAGTTTGTCGTCGGATATGTGAAAGAGAAAACGAAGCATCCGAACGCCGATAAATTGAGCGTCTGCCAAGTCGATGTCGGCGGTGAGGTGCTGCAAATCGTCTGCGGAGCGCCGAACGTCGCCGAAGGGCAAAAAGTCGTCGTCGCCAAAACCGGCGCGGTCATGCCCAACGGCCTCGTCATTCAAGAAAGCGAGCTGCGCGGCGTCCGGTCATCCGGCATGATTTGTTCGGCCCGCGAGCTTGGGCTGCCAAACGCCCCGCAGGAGAAAGGCATTTTGGTGCTGTCCGATGAGTATGAGGTCGGCCAGCCGTTCGTTTTTTGACGTTCCGACGGGCGGTGCAGACGGATTCCGCCTGTTTTTTCGTCACTGGAACGACGCCAGTGGCGTTTTTTTCCGACAACGAAGGCAAAGAAAGAAGTGAAGTGATGGATGAAATTTTGGAAACGATGGCTTCGTTTTCTCACGAGCGACGAGGAAGAGGAAGGGAACGAGCAGCGAGCGAATTCCCCTCTGTCGGCCGACATGCCCGAACGCGGCGCGGTGAATGTCATTTACCAATATCCGCAAGGCCGCTTCCGCTTTCCGTTGATTCCGGATGACCAGCCGGGTGAAAATCGGGAAAGGCCGAGGCGGACGAAAAGCGAGGAATCCGGGCCGCTGCCGAGTCGGCGCCCGTCGGCTGGCGTTTCAAGGGAAATAGCGGAAAAACGACCGTTCCGCCCGTCCGATGTTCCATCCCCAATTTTTGGATATGATCGGAATCGGGGGAAACAGCGGCAACGAGCGGATGAACCCGAGCTGACCGCGGGGGGCATGGAGAATCGGAGCGATGAGGCGGTTCGGGAAGAGGCCCTCCGCGGCGAAGCGACACGGCGAGACGCGCGAGAGGGCACGGAAAGCCGGGCGGCTGCACGGCCAAAAGAAGAGGCGTCTTTGGCCAAGCGGGCAGAGGAATGGAACGAAGACGCGAGCGGAGCGATGCCCGCGGCTGTTATGGAAACGGAAGGAAAAAATGAGCTGGCGCCGGCGGCAGGGCAGGAAGAACGTGATGCCGAGGCGGATGAAAAGAAAGGGCAGGAGCTGGACGAACGAGGCAACGAACGCGCGCCGCACGTAACAGACGGCGGCTTGGAGAGCGAAGGACGAGGGGTGCCGTCACAGATGAGGAATGGAGACGGAGGGAGCGCTTCTTCGACAGAACAGCGGGAGACGACCCCAGATCGCGAAATCCGTCACTCGGCGGCGCCCGCGGGCCGGGAGGAGGCTTCCCGCCCCGAACGAACGCGCATCCCGTATAATGTGATCATGTTAAAGCAAGATTGGCGCAAGCTGGAAGAAAAGGCGGCAAATCGATCGAACGGCTGCGTACTGCCGCCATTGGCGCTTCTTGAACCGCCCGAGAAAGCGGCCGAACGCGACGAGCAGTGGCTTCGCGACCAATGCCAGCGTTTGGACCGGACGTTTGCGAGCTTCCATATCGGCGCCAAAGTCGTCGGGGCGACGCAAGGACCGACGGTGACGCGGTTTGAAGTGCAGCCGGATTTAGGAGTGAAAGTGAGCAAGATTACGAGTTTAATCGATGATATCAAACTCAGTCTGGCGGCGAAAGATATTCGCATCGAAGCGCCGATCCCGGGAAAACGGACGATTGGCATTGAAGTGCCGAACCGAACGAGCCGTCCGGTGCGCCTGCGTGAAATTTTAGAAAGCGAAGCGTTCCGTAAAAGCCCATCGCCGCTTACAGTGGCGCTTGGGCTTGACATTAGCGGTGCGCCGGTCGTGACCGACATCCGAAAAATGCCGCATGGGCTGATCGCCGGGGCGACCGGGTCGGGAAAAAGCGTATGCATGAACGCGATGCTCATCAGCATGTTGTATAAAGCAGCGCCGCACGAAGTGAAATGGCTGCTCATTGATCCAAAAATGGTCGAACTGGCGCCGTACAACGGGCTGCCGCATTTGCTCAGCCCGGTGATCACCGAGGCGAAGGCGGCGGCGGGGGCGCTCAAGTGGGCGGTCGGCGAAATGGAACGGCGGTATGAACAGTTTGTCCACGCCGGCGTGCGCGATATTGAAAAGTATAACGCCCATCTTCGCGAACGCGGAAGCAGCGAGCCGCCGCTGCCGTACATCGTCATCGTCATTGATGAGCTCGCCGACCTGATGATGGCCGCCCCAGCCGATGTCGAAGAATCGATTTGCCGGCTGGCGCAAAAGGCGCGGGCGTGCGGCATCCATTTGTTGATCGCGACGCAGCGGCCGTCGGTCGATGTTCTAACCGGGTTGATCAAGGCGAACATTCCGACGCGCATCGCGTTTTCCGTCTCCTCCCAAGTCGATTCGCGCACCATTTTAGATGTGAATGGGGCTGAGCGGCTGCTTGGGCGCGGCGATATGCTGTTTTTGGAAAATGGTTCGGCCAAGCCGGTGCGGCTGCAAGGCTGCTTTATTTCCGATGAAGAAATCGAGCGGGTGGCAGCGCACGTGAAAGCAGAGCAAGGCCCATCCTATCTGTTTGATCCGGAGGATTTTCGGCAAACGGCGTCGATGGGCGGCGAGGATGACGAACTGTTCGAGGAGGCGTGCCGGTTTGTCATCGCCCAAGGAGGAGCGTCGACATCGAGCCTGCAGCGTCATTTCCGCATCGGCTACAACCGCGCTGCCCGGTTGATCGAGATGATGGAGGAACGAGGGTTGATTTCGGAGGCGCGCGGCAGCAAACCGCGCGATGTGTTGATGAGCGAGGACGAGTGGGAGCGCTGGCGCGAGCAGAACAGCTGAGGGCGTGCGGCCTCCTTTGGGCGGGCGGTAGTGTTTTGCCTCCTCACGTGCTATAATGAGGAAATGAAATGGATGGTGCACCGCAATGAGAGAAATGGCAAAACGAGATGGATATCATATACTGTCTTACAGAGAGACGATGGTTGGAGGGCTTAACGATGACAGCTTACCATTTTGTAGGCATTAAAGGCACGGGGATGAGCGCGCTCGCGCAAGTGCTTCATGACCTTGGCTATACGGTGCAAGGGTCGGATGTAGAGAAATGGTTTTTCACGCAAAAGGCGCTTGAAGAGCGGGGAATCCCGGTGCTGCCTTTTTCGAAAGACAATATTCGCCCAGGTTATACGGTCATTGCCGGCAACGCATTTCCGGATACGCATGAGGAAATCGAGGCAGCCCGTCAGCTTGGTGTGCCTGTCATTCGTTACCATCGCTTTTTAGGCCAGCTGGCAGGCAAGTTTACGAGCATCGCGGTGACCGGTTCGCATGGAAAGACGACGACGACGGGGTTGCTTGCCCATGTGATGCAAGGAGCCCATCCAACGTCCTATTTGATCGGAGACGGCACGGGAAAAGGAGAGCCAGGGAGCAAATACTTTGTGTTTGAAGCGTGCGAATACCGCCGGCACTTCCTTTCCTACTTTCCAGATTATGCGATCATGACAAATATTGACTTTGATCACCCGGATTATTTTGCCAATGTCGACGATGTGTTTTCCGCTTTCCAGCAAATGGCGAATCAAGTGAAAAAAGCGATCGTCGCCTGCGGGGATGATCCGTATTTGCCGAACATTCAGGCGAAAGTGCCGATTTTGTTTTATGGATTCGGCGAAGAAAACGATTTTCAGGCGCGTAATATCGTCAAGACGACGGAAGGGATGGCGTTTGATGTGTTCGTGCGCAACACATTTTTCGCTTCGTTTGCCATTCCGCGCTTCGGCACTCATAACGTATTGAATGCTCTCGCCGTGATCGCCCTCTGCCACTACGAAGGGGTGGATGCGGGCACGATCGCCAAGCGGCTGCAAACGTTCCAAGGCGTGAAGCGCCGCTTCAGTGAAAAAACGGTCGGGCGCCAAGTGCTGATCGATGATTACGCGCATCATCCACGCGAAATTACGGCGACATTGGAGGCGGCAAGGCAAAAATATCCGGGGCGCGAAGTGGTTGCTATTTTTCAGCCGCATACGTATACACGGACGCAGACGTTTTTGCGCGAGTTTGCCGAAAGTTTGCTGCAAGCGGACCACGTGTATTTGTGCGACATTTTCGGCTCGGCGCGCGAACATGAGGGCAAGCTGACGATCCGTGATTTGCAGGCGCAAATTCCGCGTTCCCAGCTGCTTGAGGAACAAAACGTAGCCGTGTTGAAGCAGCATCAAGACGCGGTGTTGGTGTTCATGGGTGCCGGCGACATTCAAAAGTTTCAACAAGCGTACGAACGGGCCGTTCTTTCCGCCTGACGGCCGACAGGGAACGGGCTGTGATGAAGATGGCCCGTTTTTTCCTGTTTCAAAAAGGAAGCCGTCTTTTCTATGTCGAAGTTTGAAAGCGGGAAAAGATGGGTACAAAGGGAATGAAACGTTCGAATGGGCAAGGAGGGAATCGGGTGGAATGGCTTTTGTATGGAAGCGTGGCGCTCATCGCGCTTGCTTTTTTGCTGCTTGTCGTTTACATAGCCAGGACGCTCATCGTTTTGCAGGAAACGCTGCGCCGGCTGACGGCGGCGATCGATCATGCCGATGAGCAAGTGCAAACGGTGGCGAAAGAAGTTCGTGAACTTCTCCATACGGCCAACGGCATCGCCAGCGATGTGCAAAAAAAAGCAGAAACGCTAAATGGCGCAATCGAAGCGGTCGGAGAGATCGGCGGCACGATCCGTTCGCTCAACCGCGCGCTTCGGCAGGCGGCTGCCGGTTTGTCGGCGCGGGCGGGCCTGGGGCAAGGAAAATGGGTGAAGGCGTTGCGCTGGACAAATGTTTTGCTCGATTTACGGGAAAAATGGAGAAAAAAACAATCGTTAAAGGAGGGTGTATCGAATGGCGAAAAATAACGGTGGATTTTTGCTTGGAGCGCTGGTCGGCGGCATCGCCGGCGCGGCTGCTGCGTTGTTTTTGACGAGCGAAAAAGGGCGGAAATGGCTGGCCGAGTGGAGCAACGATGAAACGTGGGAGCCGGTGAAAACAACGGCTGTCGAATGGTTGGAAACGGCGAAAGAGAAAACGAAGGAAATCGCCAGCTTCATTCCGTTGAAATCCACGACGGCGCCATCCGGCGGGGAAAACGCGGGAGAGGAGGCCAAGGAGGCGACGATTCCGATTCCGCCATCCGCCGGGCCAGCCGACCGGGAAACGCTGCAAAAGCTGCTTGAGGAAGCCGAGGCGGCGCTTGATGACGCCGAGCAAAACATCACGTCGCGAAAAGAAGCGGAGTGAGAGAGATGGGAATGGAGAAGCTGGAGACGATCGAACAGTTTGAGCGCGTCATGAAGGAAACGGAGCGTTTTTTGTTCGTCAAGCATAGCCTCACCTGCCCGATCAGCCAGGCGGCGTTTGGCGAATGCGAGAAGTTCGCCGCAGACCATCCGGAGCTGGCGGTGTATTGCCTGTACGTCCAAGAGGCGCGACCGCTCTCAACCTATATCGCCGAAACGACCGGGGTGAAACACGAGTCGCCGCAAGTGCTGCTGTTTGAAAACGGCCGCGTCGTCTGGCATGCGTCCCATTGGGCCATTACGTATGGCGCGCTCTCGGAGCATGTCGGCGCTTGACCGTCCGCCTTTACTGCGGGCGGTTTTTTGCACACTTTTTGCTTTATTGCTTAAAAGCGTTTAATCAAAAAAGCATTTTTTTCGTGACAACGATAGCTCCATCGATTATAATAAACACTAATTAAACGACTTCGCTCTCCAAGACGGGGGCGCCGCTTGCCGGCAAGCGGCGAAAACAATGCACTACACTTGGCGAAAGGATGAGAAAAGCATGAGCAATGAGAGATTAGACGAACTGCGGGCGCGAGTCGATGAGATCAACTTGCAGCTGTTGAAACTGATCAATGAACGAGGACGGCTCGTTCAGGAGATCGGAAAAATTAAAGAAGCGCAAGGGACGCACCGCTACGACCCGGTGCGCGAACGGAAGATGCTCGACCTCATTTCCGAGCATAACGATGGGCCGTTTGAAACGTCGACGCTGCAGCACATTTTCAAGGAAATTTTTAAAGCGGCGCTCGAGCTGCAGGAAGACGATCACCGCAAGGCGCTCCTTGTCTCGCGGAAAAAGCATCCGGAAAACACGATTGTCGAAGTGAAAGGCGAGCGAATCGGCGACGGCAACCAATATTTCGTCATGGGCCCGTGCGCCGTGGAAAGCTATGAACAAGTCGCAGCGGTGGCGGAGGCCGTGAAAAAACAAGGGATCAAGCTGCTGCGCGGCGGCGCGTACAAACCGCGCACATCGCCGTACGACTTCCAAGGGCTCGGCGTGGAAGGACTGAAAATTTTGAAACGGATCGCCGATGAGTTTGATTTGGCGGTCATCAGCGAAATCGTCACGCCGGCGGACATTGAAATCGCCTTGGACTACATTGACGTCATCCAAATCGGCGCGCGCAACATGCAAAACTTTGAGCTGCTCAAGGCGGCCGGCCAAGTGAATAAGCCGATTTTGCTGAAGCGCGGCTTGGCGGCGACGATCGAAGAATTCATCAACGCCGCTGAGTACATCATGTCGCAAGGAAACGGGCAGATCATTTTGTGCGAGCGCGGCATCCGCACGTACGAGCGGGCGACGCGCAACACGCTCGACATTTCCGCCGTGCCGATTTTGAAGAAAGAAACGCACTTGCCGGTGTTCGTCGATGTCACCCACTCAACGGGGCGGCGCGATCTGCTCATCCCGTGCGCCAAAGCGGCCTTGGCGATCGGCGCCGACGGCGTCATGGCCGAAGTGCATCCGGATCCGGCCGTCGCCTTGTCCGATTCCGCCCAGCAAATGGACATCGCCCAATTCAACGAGTTTATGGAAGAAGTGCGCGCCTTCCAACGCCAGTTCGTTCGGGCGTAAGAGAGCGAGGCCGGCAAAAAAGCAAGGTGCGACATTTCCACATGAAAAGACGTCCCATCGTGTTGGGGACGTCTTCTGTTTTGGGTGCGGATGGAAGCCGATTGCCGAAAGAAGACAGTGAAATGACGGCTTCTCTTTCATGCCGATGGCCGATTTCGGATAAACTACCCGTGAACGGTTTGTGAACAAACCGGCAAAATGGTTGCGATTTCGTTGCGAGTTGGCGATAATGTATCATATGATAGTTGTACATACATTCGGAATTTGACCGGTTATTGGATCGAGCGAAAAGGAGTGAAACAACATGACGGTAACGATTTATGATGTGGCGCGGGAGGCGAACGTCTCGATGGCGACCGTCTCGCGCGTCGTCAACGGCAACCCGAACGTCAAGCCGTCGACGAGAAAAAAAGTGCTTGAGGCCATCGAACGGCTCGGCTACCGCCCGAACGCCGTGGCGCGGGGGCTCGCCAGCAAAAAAACGACGACAGTCGGGGTGATCATCCCGGACATCTCAAGCATTTTCTTCGCCGAACTGGCGCGCGGCATTGAGGACATCGCCACAATGTACAAGTACAACATCATTTTGAGCAACTCCGACCAAAACAAAGAAAAAGAGCTGCATTTGCTCAACACGATGCTCGCCAAGCAAGTGGACGGCCTGTTGTTTATGGGCGGCACGATCACTGAGGAGCACGTCGCCGAATTTCAAAAATCGTCGGTGCCGATCGTGCTGGCGGCCACCATCGGGCCGGAGGAGATTCCATCGGTCAACATCGACTATGAGCAGGCGGCGTTTGAAGCGGTGACGTATTTGCTGGAAAAAGGAAACCGCCGCATTGTCTATGTGACCGGTCCGACCGATGACCCGATCAACCAGCGGAAGCTTGCCGGATACCGCCGCGCGCTTGAGGAACACGGCGCGCCGTATGAGGAAGAGCTCGTCATTGAGGGCGACAATTCGTACGACTCCGGCTTGGAGGCGTATGAGAAAATGACGGAGCTTGCCGAACGGCCGACGGCGGTGTTTGCCGGCACGGACGAAATGGCGCTCGGCATCATCCACAGCGCCCAAGACCACGGGGTGCGCGTGCCGGATGAGTTGGAAGTCGTCGGTTTTGACAACACGCGATTGGCGACGATGGTGCGGCCGCGGCTGACGACCGTCGTGCAGCCGATGTACGACATCGGGGCGGTGGCGATGCGGCTGCTGACCAAGTATATGAACAAAGAACAAGTGAACAATCATATCGTCGTCTTGCCGCATCGGCTGGAGGTGCGTGAGTCGACGAAATGAAAAAAGCTGGCCTCGACATGGGGGCCAGCTTCTTGCTTGCTTTGCTCCATTTCTTTTTTGACGGCTGCAACCGCCTTGCAGTCGGTCCGTTTTTCGGTGAAAACGGAAGTTGACCAGGAAAACAGGGCGTAGAAATCCGTTGTTTTCTGTAAATGGAGAAAAAAATCAAGTCCCCGCCCGGCGTTGACTGCGAATGAAATACAACGCCTTTTCCACCGTTTGCGCGTTTTTTTCGCTAATTTCCGCCTTGCGCGGGATCGGGGGATACAAGTCATCCGGGTCGTCCCACTCAAGCGGAAGCGCGACGGGTGAAAGCGGTTGCCAACGTTCGCGCCACTCATCCGGCAGCGGGCCGGACACATCGGCTTGTCCCGTCATTTCGAGCCAAAGGAGCGCCCACGCCCGCGGCACGACGCGCCAGATGTCATAGCCGCCGCCGCCGACGGCGATCCAGCGTCCGCCGCAATATTCATGTGCGATTTCGTGCGCGAGTTTCGGAATGGCGCGGTACGTTTTCATCGTCACCGACAAATGGGTGAGCGGATCGTAATAGTGGGCGTCGACGCCGTTTTGCGTCACGATGACATCCGGGCGGAAAAAGTCGGCGATTTCCCGAAGCGCGGTCGTATAGGCGGCGATCCATGATTCGTCTTCCGTGAACGCATCAACGGGAATGTTGAACGAATAGCCGTAGCCCGCGCCTAAGCCGCGCTCGTTGACATTTCCGGTCCCTGGGAACAAATAGCGCCCCGTTTCATGAATGGAAAACGTGCAAACGTTCGGATCGTCGTAAAACGCCCATTGCACCCCGTCGCCGTGGTGGGCGTCCGTGTCGACGTACAACACGCGCAGTCCGTATTTCTCCCGGATGTATTGAATGGCGACCGCGCTGTCATTGTAGACGCAAAAGCCGGATGCTTTGCCGCGGAAGCCGTGGTGCAGACCGCCGCCAAGGTTGAGCGCATGCTCGGCCGCTCCGGAAAGAACCGCGTCGACGGCGGTGAGCGTGCTGCCGACCAAAAGAGCGCTCGCTTCGTGCATGTTTGGGAAAATCGGCGTATCCTCGGTGCCAAGGCCGTAGTTTTGCGCCGCCGCTTCCGACAGCTCGCCGCGCCCGGCCGCTTTCACCGCCTCGATGTAGGAGCGGTCGTGAATGAGCGCCAGCTCGTCATCGGTCGCCATGCGCGGGGCGACGATCTGGCGGTCTTCGAGCGCGCCGAGCGTGCAAAGCAAGTCGTATGTCATTTTGACCCGCAGCTGGTTGAACGGATGGTCGTCATGAAATTTGTACTGAAGAAATTGTTCGCTGTAGACGAAAACACAAGTTTGGCTCATGACGTAACCCCCGGCAAGTTCGGCCATAGCACGTGATAGCCGGCGTTTTGCAAATCACGGATCAACGGAATCGGATTCATCGTCTGCACGCGGAAGACTAAAATTTTATAATTCGGATCTGGGTCCGGATACAACAGGACGCTGGCGATGTTCACATGGCGCTCGCTGATGATGGCCGCCGTTTTGCCGAGCATGCCGGCCTCGTTCGGCACCTTGATCTCGATTTGCGACCCGGGTTGATGAACGCCGGTCAGCTCAATGAAGGTGCGGAGCAAATCCGTTTGCGTGATGATGCCGACGAGTTTCCCATGGTTGACGATCGGCAGGCAGCCGATTCGGTGTTCGTAAAAGAGCGCCGCCACCTCTTCGACAAAATCGAGCGGATGGCCGACGATGACGTCGGTTTTCATCACGTCCCCGACCGGTTTCTCCAAGTCTTCCCACTGTTCGGAAAGGCGGAAAATGGACGGGCTCGCTTCGCGCAAATCTTGGCTCGTCACAAGCCCCACTAGACGTCCTTCCTCGTCGACGACCGGCAGATGGCGGATGCGGTGATGGTGAAGCAGCTGCAACGCTTCGGCGATCGTATTCGCCGCGCGGACCGTCACGACCGGTGCTTTCATCACTTGTTCGACAAGCATCGTTCTCCTCTCCCCTTTGTGCATGGCATTTAGTACATGTGACGATTCATAAACCGGAGCCGGTCAAATCGTTGAATCGATTCGGCGTCCACCCGTTTGCCGATGCGGACCATGAGGCAATTCGCCGGGTGGGAGCAAATTTCCGGGTCGTCGGTCGCATACCAGACGAGCCCGCCGGCGTTCATCATTTTCTCCATCACTTTTCGGTACTCCCATACGTTCAGCCCAGTGCCTTTTAGATCCCAATGCCAGTAATATTCGGTTGTAATGATGATATAGTCTTCCATGGAGTCGTCCATCATCGAGACGATCAACAAATTTTTTCCGACGCCAAACCCGCGGAACTCCGGAATGACTTCAATGGCGCCAAGCTCGAGCAAATTTTCCATGTTCCCTTCCGACCAACGTTCGAGAGGATCAGGATACAAAAACGTCACATACCCGACAATCACCTCCCCGCGGCGGGCGATGATAATCCGCCCTTCCGGCAGCTTGGCGATTTCGATCAACGCTTTGTGCTGTTTGGCAGGCTGGCGGAAGGAAGTTAGGTCATGGTGGAATTCGTAGCTGGCCAACGCTTCCGGCGTCACTGGCCCTTCGATGAGAAGCGTTCCTTTCGGGGTTTTCAGCTCTTTGGCGTTATACGTTTTTTTATGTTCCATTCGGCCACCACCTAAATTGGTCGTTCTTTTACCATTATACATGAAAACATCGTCGGCTGGCGCGGTTCAAAAAAATTTCAAAAAGCGGGGACAAGGAATATTTTAAAAATTGAGAAACTGTTTCGCATCTACTATAATAGAAATGTAATCACTTACATAAGGGGGATTGGAGAATGAAAACAGAACGGCTACCCGTCGTACAAGGGGACTACAACTTAAAAAACTATGAGGAAACATACAAACAGTTTCAATGGTCGGAAGTGGAGAAAGAGTTTTCTTGGCATGAAACGGGACGAGTCAATATGGCGTATGAGGCGATCGACCGCCATGCCGAGTCGTTCCGTAAAAATAAAGTGGCGCTCTACTATCGCGACGCCGTGCGGAATGAAAAATATACGTTCAAAGAAATGAAAGAGATGTCCAATAAGGTGGCAAACGTCTTAAAACAGGCGGCGGACATTCAAAAAGGAGATCGTGTGTTCGTGTTTATGCCGCGTTCTCCGGAACTGTACTTTGCGGTGCTTGGGATCATTAAAACCGGCGCCATCGTCGGGCCGCTGTTTGAGGCGTTCATGGAAGGAGCGGTGCGCGACCGCCTTGAAGACAGCGGGGCGAAGGCGATCATTACGACGCCGGAGCTCTTGCCGCGCGTGCCGGTTGGTGATTTGCCAGAGTTGAAGTACGTCTTTTTGGTCGGCGACGACATTGTCGAGGAAGGGCCGTACATCGATTTGAAAAAGCGGATGAATGAGGCGAGCAAGCACTTCGACATCGAATGGGTCGACCGCCAAGACGGCCTGATTTTGCATTATACATCCGGTTCGACCGGCAAGCCGAAAGGCGTCCTGCACGTCCATAACGCGATGATTCAGCACTATCAAACGGCGAAATGGGTGCTCGATTTAAAAGAGGATGACATTTACTGGTGCACGGCTGACCCGGGGTGGGTGACCGGGACGTCGTACGGCATCTTCGGCCCGTGGCTGTGCGGAGCGTCAAGCGTCATCGTCGGCGGCCGCTTCAGCCCGGATGCTTGGTATCAAACGATCCAAGATTTCGGCGTCACCGTCTGGTACAGCGCGCCGACGGCGTTCCGCATGCTGATGGGCGCAGGCGATGAAGTCGTGAAAAAATACGATTTAAGCTCGCTCCGCCACATTTTGAGCGTCGGCGAGCCGCTCAACCCGGAAGTCATCCGCTGGGGGATGAAAGTGTTCGGCCGCCGCATCCATGATACGTGGTGGATGACGGAAACAGGCGGGCATCTCATTTGCAACTACCCGTGCATGGAAATCAAGCCGGGATCGATGGGGAAACCGATTCCGGGCGTGGAAGCGGCGATCATTGACGACCAAGGAAACGTCCTGCCGCCGTACCGGATGGGCAACTTGGCCATCAAAAAAGGCTGGCCGTCGATGATGAAAACGATTTGGAACAACCCGCAAAAATATGAATCATACTTTATCGGCGACTGGTACGTATCCGGCGATTCGGCCTACATGGATGAAGACGGCTACTTCTGGTTCCAAGGCCGTGTTGACGATGTCATCAACACATCCGGCGAGCGCGTTGGGCCGTTTGAAGTCGAAAGCAAGCTCGTCGAGCATCCGGCCGTTGCCGAAGCCGGCGTCATCGGAAAGCCGGATCCGGTGCGCGGGGAAATCATCAAAGCGTTCATCGCGCTTCGCGAAGGGTACGAGCCGTCCGAGGAACTGAAAGAAGACATCCGCCAATTTGTGAAAAAAGGGCTCGCCGCTCATGCAGCGCCGCGTGAGATCGAGTTCCGCGACAAACTGCCGAAAACGCGGAGCGGGAAAATCATGCGCCGCGTCTTAAAAGCGTGGGAGCTCAACTTGCCGACCGGCGATTTGTCGACGATGGAAGACTGACGAGCGAAAAGCGTCTGGAACATCCGCTGTTCCAGGCGCTGTTGTTCTTTTCCGGCAAAAGCCGAAGCTGGGGCGGCTGCAAGGACGGTGATTGAACGGAAAACGCGGCCAACAGCGTGATTTCTCAATTTGAAAAACCTCATAAATGCCCGTTTCCCCTTCGCTTAAGAACCATCCATTTGGCGAAAATCGTTGTGCTTCCCCCATCTTCACAAAACAAGAAAGAGGGTGTCCCAAAAGGATCGGGACACCCTTTCTTATTACCGTATATAGGTATAAAACAATCAATAAGAAACAATATGTTGTGTTTTGTTTAAGGGAAATTACCCTTTTGGGTCAGCCCCTTGTCACTCCACGTCACCCGACGGCGGGGGAGAAGACGGCTCGCCGCTCTTTTGATGACCGGAATCGGTTGACGAGGCGGACGGCAGCGAAACGGGATTCGACGGCGCCGATTCCTGTCCGGCGATGTCCACAGCGGTGACGCAATACGCTGCACCTGGCTGCAATTTGGAAAACGTGGTCGCCCCTCCGGCTTTTACGGTGGCAACGATGCGCCGCGCCCCCATTTCGTTCACTTGATAGACACGGTAGCCAATCACATCCGGCTCATTATGGCGGTTCCAAACGAGCTGGCCGCCGTCGAGGCGGATCACGGGCGGGGATGGGGGGCGCCCGTTTTCCTTTAATGGGGCGACAACAAACACATCGTCGATCTGCACCTCGCCGTTGATCCCCCAATCGGCGAGCAGGTCCGGATTCACAATGACCTCGCGGGTGACAAACTCTTCCGGCGTTGTCTCGAGCGCCGCATAGCGACGCTCGCCGATGATGACGAGCCGGCTTTCGGTCAAATCGTCCTCGCTTCCTGTCCGCGGCGCAAACTTCGTATTGTACAAATCGTAGCGGACAAGCCCGGCTTTTTCGCACGCCGCCGATGGGCTGAAGCCGCTTGCAGCGCAGTAAGCGCGGCGGACGATGCCGCCTGGCATGAGAAACCGCTTCGACGGAGCGATGAGCTTCGGATTTTGGTCATAAGCCGCATTCATCAGCTGCGCCCATAACAGCTGGGTGCGCCGGCTGTAGGAAAGCCCTTTGTAGCGCGATTCAAGCGGCGCCGGCCGGTCATAGCCGATCCAAACGCCGAAGGTGACGTTCGGATTGACGGCGACAAACCAAGAATCGCGCTTGTCCTGCGATGTCCCCGTTTTGCCGGCCCAGTCCGCGGAAAATTTCAAGTAGCGTGGCACCGCCGAAGCTGTTCCGCCGCGAAGCACGTCGCGCATCATATCGATCATCAAGTACGACGTTTGCGGAGAAAACACCGGGACGGGCTTGCTTTGATGTTCGTAAACGATCTTTCCGTTCTTGTCGACAATCTTCTCAATCATGTAGGCGTCAACGAACGATCCGTAATTGGCGAACGTCGCATAGGCGTTGACGTTTTCTTCGACCGTGACGCCAATGTGCGTCCCGCCGATCGCTAGAGCCGGGTTGTTTTCTTCCTGCTTGGCGACGCTTTTGATCCCCATTTTATGCAAATAGTCGATCGGATGTCGGGATCGGATTCTCATATACGTCCGAATGGCCGGGATGTTGTACGACTGCTCGAGCGCGCGCCGCGCCGAGACAAGGCCGTGCGTTTTTCCGTCCGCGTTTTTCGGCGTATACGAACCGATCGACAGCGGGAGATCGGGAATGATGGTGCCTGGCTGGATGACGCCCATCTCCATCGCCGGCGCGTATACTAAGAGCGGCTTCATC
The DNA here is from genome assembly GCF_002042905.1 of Geobacillus sp. LEMMY01. Taxonomy (NCBI): domain Bacteria; kingdom Bacillati; phylum Bacillota; class Bacilli; order Caryophanales; family Anoxybacillaceae; genus Geobacillus; species Geobacillus sp. LEMMY01. Next base: position 42,356 of record NZ_MVKA01000011.1, on the reverse strand, counting down.
GTTGACCCGTTGGAACGGTGCGCTTGGGTGGCGTGATTCAACTGTTCGCGCTTGTAATCGCGGCCGCCGACGAAACTGATGATTTTTCCGGTTTTGTTTTCGATGAGCATCGCCCCGACTTCGACCGGTTGGCGATGGGCGACCATTTTTCCCGTTTTCTTGTCTTTGGTGTAATACACATTGTCGCTGCCGTAATAGGCGTAACGAGCGGCGATGCGCTGCATCTGCTCATAAATATTCTTGTCGATCGTCGTGTAAATACGATATCCGCCTTGGCGCAGCGCTTTTTCCGCCTCGCCGAGGTAGCGGCGGGAACGAGCGGGGTCGCGCTTCAGCTCTTCCGGCTTATAGCCGTCGCGCTTGGCGAACGTTTCCGCCAGCACGTCTTTTGCCCGTCTCTCGATTTCCATCGTCAAAAACGGATACCGTTCAAACGGCGACGGCTTCGGGGCGGCGAAATGCTTCGCCACATCATAGGCAAGCGCTTCCTTGTACTGCCCTTCGGAAATATAGCCGGCCCGCTTCATCCGGTAAAGCACCGTTTTCATCCGCTTCAAGCCCGCCGAGATGTCCGGTTTGACGCTGCCGTCAGCGGCAAACGGGGTGTAGACGAACGGGTTTTGCGGCAGTCCGGCCAAAAACGCCGCTTGAGCGAGATTCAACTCTTTGGCGTTGACGCCAAAGACGCCCTGGGCCGCGGCTTGGATGCCGGCAATGTTGCGCCCCGAAGAATTGCGGCCGAACGGAACGACGTTTAAATACGCCTCTAAAATGTCCTCTTTGGAAAAAAATTTCTCCAGGCGAAGCGAAAGCAGCATTTCTTTCGCCTTCCGCTCGAACGACACTTCGCTTGTCAGCAGTTGATTTTTGACGAGCTGCTGCGTAAGCGTGCTCCCGCCGCTTTTGACCGGCGAGTTCGTCAGCTCTTGAAACATGGCGCGGATGACTGCCTTCGGAACGACGCCGTCATGTTCATAAAAATGTTCGTCTTCGGTCGCGATGATGGCTTGCACGACGTACGGAGACACGTCGGACAGGCGCACCGCCTCGCGGTCAAGGTCGGACCGGAATCGCCCTAAATACACGCCGCCGTCAAAGTACATATGGCTCGTTTCGCCGTAACTGTAAATCTCCTTTTTCATCTCGTCGGGCGAGGGAACGGGCATATCCTTGACCAAAAAGGCAAAATAGCCGGCTCCCGCGCCGATGGCAAAGCAGACAAGGCAGAGTGTGGCGATGAGCAAAATCAAGATGACGTTCCAAACAACATCGTATGTAAGTGAAAAATAATGCCACGCTTTTTCGAGAGAAAAGGAAAGTTGGTTTCGTTTCATGCCGGCCCCCCTATGTGGTGGATCATTATGTATAAGTATACCATAGGAAAGGGATGTCATTGTGGAATTTTGCCGATTTTTCGCCGTTTGTGCGAAAAGCGTTAGGGTTGACAGCGAGTGCATCGCTATGATAAAAAAATGTATATATTTCATATGAGAAAGCGATGACGGGAACAAGTAGCGGCTGTCTCCCTGGTGCAGAGAGCTGGCGGACGGTGCGAGCCAGCCCACAGGCAGGCGCGAATTACCTCCCTGAGCAGCGATGGCGAACGGTTTTGGCACCTAGTAGCCATCCGCCGGCCGGCGCCGTTATCCAAATGAGCGAGAAAGCGTCATGCTTTCTAAGTAGGGTGGTACCGCGGTTCGACACTCGCCCCTTCATCACGGGCGGGTGTTTTCTTTTTCGTGACATTCATAGAGAGGTGAAGGACATGGATTTGCTTGCAGAATTGCAATGGCGCGGGCTCGTCAACCAAACGACGGATGAAGACGGGTTGCGCAAGCTGTTGAATGAGGAGCGGGTGACGCTCTACTGCGGGTTTGACCCGACGGCGGACAGTTTGCATATTGGCAACTTGGCTGCCATTTTGACGCTGCGCCGCTTCCAGCAGGCGGGGCACCGGCCGATCGCCCTAGTCGGTGGGGCGACAGGATTAATCGGTGACCCGAGCGGGAAAAAAAGCGAGCGCACGCTCAATGCCAAAGAGACGGTCGAGGCATGGAGCGCGCGTATTAAAGAGCAGCTCGGCCGCTTTTTAGATTTTGAAGCGGACGGCAATCCGGCGAAAATCAAAAACAACTACGACTGGATTGGGCCGCTTGATGTCATTACGTTTTTGCGCGACGTCGGCAAGCATTTCAGCGTCAACTACATGATGGCGAAAGAGTCGGTGCAATCGCGCATCGAGACGGGCATTTCGTTTACCGAGTTCAGTTATATGATGCTGCAGGCGTATGACTTCCTGAAGTTGTACGAGACAGAAGGCTGCCGCCTGCAAATCGGCGGAAGCGACCAATGGGGCAACATCACGGCAGGGCTTGAGCTTATTCGCAAAACGAAAGGCGAGGCGCGGGCGTTTGGCTTGACGATCCCGCTTGTGACGAAAGCGGACGGCACGAAATTCGGGAAAACGGAAAGCGGCACGATTTGGCTCGATAAAGAGAAAACATCGCCGTACGAGTTTTACCAGTTTTGGATCAACACCGATGACCGCGATGTGATCCGTTACTTGAAGTACTTTACGTTCCTGTCGAAAGAGGAAATCGAAGCGCTTGAACAAGAGCTTCGTGAGGCCCCAGAGAAGCGGGCGGCCCAAAAGGCGCTTGCCGAGGAAGTGACAAAGCTCGTGCACGGCGAAGAGGCGCTCAGGCAAGCGATTCGCATTTCTGAAGCGCTCTTTAGCGGCGACATTGCCAATTTGACAGCGGCGGAAATTGAGCAAGGGTTCAAAGATGTGCCGTCATTCGTTCATGAAGGAGGCGACGTTCCGCTTGTCGAGCTGCTCGTTTCTGCCGGCATTTCGCCATCGAAGCGGCAAGCGCGCGAAGACATCCAAAACGGCGCCATTTACGTCAACGGCGAGCGCCTTCAAGACGTCGGAGCCATATTAACGGCTGAACACCGCCTTGAGGGGCGGTTTACGGTCATCCGCCGCGGGAAGAAAAAGTATTATTTGATTCGCTACGCCTAAGAAAAAAGATCCGAAATGCATCGGCATTTCGGATCTTTTTTGCGCCTTAACGCGAGTAGAACTCGACGATGAGCGCTTCGTTGATTTCCGCCGGCAGTTCGGAACGTTCCGGCAAGCGGGTGTACGTTCCTTCCATTTTTTCCGGATTGAACGTCAAGTAATCCGGAATGTAGTTGTTCGCTTCGAGCGCTTCTTTAATCACTTGCAAGTTGCGCGATTTTTCGCGAACGGCGATCGTTTGTCCCGGTTTGACGCGGTACGACGGGATGTTGACGCGGCTGCCGTCGACCAAAATGTGGCCGTGCGTCACGAGCTGGCGGGCTTGACGGCGCGTGCGGGCCAACCCTAAGCGATAGACGAGGTTGTCTAGGCGCGATTCTAACAAAATCATGAAGTTTTCGCCGTGTTTGCCCGGCATTTTGCCCGCTTCTTCAAACGTTTTGCGGAATTGGCGTTCGTTCACGCCGTACATATGGCGCAGCTTTTGTTTTTCTTGCAGCTGCAAGCCATATTCCGACAATTTCCGCCGTTGCCCCGGACCATGTTGGCCAGGCGGATACGGACGTTTTTGCAATTCTTTCCCCGTGCCGCTCAACGAGATGCCGAGGCGGCGGGAAATTTTCCACATTGGGCCAGTATAACGAGCCATTCGTTGCTCCTCCTTACGCTTTTATTCCCGTAAAATAAAAGCAGATGTGCGCCAACAATTATGGCCATTTCGTTTTCATGCATCCTCGCTCTCGCAGCTAAGAGTTACACGATGCACCTCGGCGGGCCGAGGAACAAAATGGACCATAAAGGTGGGCACAAAGGCTGCTATATTTTACACAAAGGCTATTATATGATTTTTAGAGGATAAAGTCAACATTTTGTTTCCCTTCTTCGCTATTCGTATGATATAATAAAAGATGCAATTTTTAGAAAAAAATTGTCATCCCATTCTCGCGTTTGGAATGATGATGCCGGTTTGGGTGGAAAAGGCGATGAACAAGGAAGAAATGAAGCGGTATGAATCGTTTAAACAAAAATTTTTCCACTGGTTTTTGGCGTTTCAGGATGATGGGCCGTTTTCGGCGGCGGCGGGCGAGTTGCTCGCGCTGCTAAAAGAAGAGCTGGCGCTCGAGCAAGCCGTTTTTTATTTGTACGACCCGGTGCGGGCGGCTTTTTATCCGGAAGCGGCCGCGGTTGGGACGCCGGACGCTCGGCCGATCGCGGCTGATGGAGAACGGAAAGTCGCTGTTGTCGATGCCGGTGGGCCGCATATGGCGGCCCGGCTCTTTTTCATGCTTTCCGATGAGGCGCCGGCGATGGTCGAGCTGATGTATCGAAAAGACGGTGGTTTTGACGAACGGTTGTTGTGGGAGATCCGGGCGGATTTGGCGCGATTGTTTCGGAAACTTAGCGCGGTGCTGCAAGGGGCGGGCGAAGAGAAACGGTATGGACAGCTGCATCGCTTCGCCGCGAAAATTCATTCCTCGATGCGTATCGATGATGTGCTTGAAGAAATTATCCGCACGCTGCAAAACGTCTATCCATCGTTCACCTACCACCTTCTGTTGTCGCATGACAACCATCTGCGCGGAAATTTGCCGATCAAAACGCTTGTATTGGATGAAAGCGAAAAACAGACGGCGGCGTTGCGGGCGTTTTTGACTGGACAAGTGCAATGCGAGGAAATGGAGGCGCCGCCGCGCTCGATGCTGTACGCCCCGATTAAAGGGGTGCAGGCGGTGTATGGGGTGATTGAAATTATCGCTCCATACGCCGCGCCATTTCCAAAACGGGAGATTCATTTTATTTCGCTGCTGGCGAGCACGGCTGGAAGCGCGCTTGAGAACGCCAAATTGTATGAACAGTCGCGCCGGCTTGTCGCCGATTTGCAGCTCATCAACGACACGATGCGCCAATTGAACGCCCGGCCGCGGCTTCACGAAGCCATTGAGTACATGGTATCGCAAATCCAACAATCGTTCGGCGCAGACGAAGTCGGTTTTTTCTTGTTTGCCGACGGCAAGCGGGAGCTTTTGCCAGGCAGCACGCCGTTTTTTTTCGACCATCGGTCCGAGCCCTATATCGAATGGGTGGAAAAGCGACGCCAAAGCGGAAATGACATTTTATTTGCCGGCGATGTATGCGTGTCCGCTTTCGGTCCGTTTCGCTCCATCATGGCGGCGCCGATGCAGCAAAACAAAGAAACGAAAGGACTGTGCATTGCGCTCGCCAGCGAGCCATACCGATTTACGTTTGAGATGTTTAAGCTCTTGGAATCGCTCGTTCAACATTCAACGCTGGCGTTTATGAACGCGATGCTGCGCGAAGAGCTCGAGAAGCTGGTGATCACCGATTATTTGACAAAGCTGCATACGCGCCGCTACTTAGACGAGGTGATCCAAACATCCATGGAATCCGATGCATCAGGGGCGCTCATTTTGTTTGACATCGACAACTTTAAGCAAATCAACGATGTGTACGGCCATCAAACGGGCGATGGGGTGCTCGTCCAAGTGGCTGAGACGGTGCGCGCCAACATTCGCGATGGCGATGTGGCGGCGCGTTGGGGCGGGGAAGAGCTGGCGGTGTATTTGCCGAAAGTGCCGCTGTCTGAAGCCATTTCGATTGCCCGCCGCATCACAGAAAAAGTCAGAGAACAAACGATTCCGACGGTGACCGTTTCGTGCGGCGTGTCATGGTGGGAGCGCCATGGCTGCGAGGATGCAAAACAGCTGTTCAAACGAGCCGACGCCGCGCTTTATATGGCAAAAGAGACGGGAAAAAACTGCATTTTTGTGCACGATGACTGTCATTTGTATAAGGTGTAAAAAAGAGGAATCCGGGCAAGCGGATTCCTTCTTCGCGCTTGGTGCGCTTTTTTCGTCAGGCGGAAATGAGCACGCTGGCAAACTGCTCCAAGTAGCGGCGGTCGATGTCATCGAAGCGGTTTTTCACCGGGCTGTCGATGTCAAGAACGCCGATGACGCGGCCGTCTTTGATGAGCGGCACGACGATTTCCGATTGAGACGCCGCATCGCAGGCGATATGGCCCGGGAATTGGTGAACGTCAGGAACGACCACCGTCCGCCGTTTGGCGGCCGCCGTGCCGCACACCCCCTTGCCGAACGGAATGCGTACGCATGCCGGCAAGCCTTGGAACGGGCCAAGCACAAGCTCCTCGCCGTCTGCGAGATAAAAACCGACCCAGTTGATGTCGGTGAAAAACTGGTTGAGCAAGGCGGCTGCGTTCGCCAAGTTGGCGATGAAGTTGGGTTCCCCGGAAATGAGCGATTTCAGCTGTTCGATGACGAGCGCGTAATTTTCTTCGCGTGTTCCGTTGTAAGCCATGGGACGAAACATAGAACTAGCCTCCTTTTTCATCATGGTTGGAGCAGGACTCTGGCCTCAACATCCAGCAGGATGCAAGCAGGGAAATGGCTGATTCGCCTATTTTATGACGGCTGCGGGCGGTTGTCAACCGAAAGCGCCTCACGGTCCATCCTGTCCCGTCCTTGGTGCAAGTCGGCGGCGCGATGGGCGTCGGATCCATAGACGATCGGGATGCCCCGCCGCCGCGCCTCGGCGATCACGCCGCCCGGCGGATACGGCTCAAGGCAGAGCGGTTTGGCGGCGCCGGCGCCGTTGTAGTCCAATTCATAGCCGAACTGCTTGATGTCATCGAGAATGGCAACAATCCACTCATCCATTGGTTCCGAGCATGGGAAACGGCGTTGGAACTTGCGCACAAGGGTCATATGGCCGATGCGTTTCGGTTTGTAGCGGCCAAGCTCCGTGCGGATCGATTGCCGCACCGTTTCGTAGTAGGCGCGGTGGACGCGTTCGACCGATCCGAACAGGCGGACGATGTCGGCGAACATATCTTCGCTGTAATCAAGGCATACATATTGCCCCTCGTGGGCCAAAAAGTGAACCGATAAAATGCTGTCGTCAAGCAACGGGCCGACCTCGTCGAGCAGGCGGGTTGTTTCTTCCTCAAAGCCAGGAATAAAATCGACTTCGAGCCCGACACGGATGGCAATGTCGTTTCGGTAGCGGGCTTTCACCTCAGTGACGGCGTGCAAATAGCGCTCAAGCTGGCCCAGCTCCATCGAACAGTCTTGGTTGGGCGTCGGATCGATAAACCGCTCAGGAAGCGGGGCATGCTCCGTAAAGGAAATGTCGGTATAGCCCAGTTCGATCGCGCGCTCTACATAGGCCTCAAGCGGATCTTGGCTTCCATGCGGACAAAACGGCGTATGAATATGCCCGTCGCGCATGATCGATTTTCCTCCTTTCTCCCTTATGTATCATAGCAAAAATCCTGTAAAAAAAATAAAAATTTTGGTCAAAAAATGTCGTTAACATGGTATCATAAAAACATTGAAAAACATATATTTCTGCCTTCTCCGCTATTTTCGTTTGTTCGATAGAAGTAGCTTGAGTGCAAGGAGGGCATCAGCGGATGGGAATGGCATGGATCGTTCTGCTCCTCGGAGCGGGGGCAATCATATATAATCATGTGTACCGGAAGCGGATGTACCGGGAAATCGATCGGCTCGAGGAATGGAAAATCAACTTGATGAACAGGCCGGTGCCGGATGAGCTGGCGAAAGTGAAACAGCTGAATATGACAGGGGAGACGGAGCAGCTGTTTGAACGATGGCGCCAGCAATGGGACGACATTGTAGCCGTCAAGCTGCCGAATGTGGAAGAACAGCTGTTTGACGCGGAGCGGCTGCTCGACAAATACCGCTACCGGCAGGCGCGCCGGCTGCTTGGGCAGATCGCCGACGGATTGCGTCGTCTTGAGGAAGAAGTGCATGAAATCATTCATGAAGTGAATGAGTTGATCGGCAGCGAGGAACAAAGCCGGGCGGAGATCGAGGAGCTGCGTGCGGCTCACCGGGAAGCGAAAAAGGCGTTGCTTGCTTACCGTTATACGTTCGGTTCGGCTGCCGACTTGCTTGACGTCCGTTTAACGGAAGCGGAAAAGCAGTTTCAGCGGTTTGCCGAATTGACGGAAGCCGGCAACTATTTGGCGGCGCGCGATGTGGTTCTGACGCTGAAGGAAGAGCTCGGCCGGCTCACAGCTATGATGGAAGAAATTCCTAAACTGCTTGGCGAATGCCAAACGTCGTTGCCAGCTCAGCTCGCTGAGTTGGCTGATGGCTATCGAGAGATGGAAGAGCGCGGATACATCCTTGACCATTTGCACATGGAGCGCACGCTTCAGGAAAAGCGGGAAAAAATCGAGCAATGTCTGGCCATGATCCATGAGCTGCGCATCGAAGAAGCGAAGCAGATTGTCGCTGAGCTGAAAGAAGAGATCGACGCGCTCTACGATTTGCTCGAAAACGAAGTGCTCGCGCATCAATATGTGCAAACGGAAATGCCGCGCATTGGCAGCATGCTTCAGGAGCTCGCCGCCGAGGCGAAGGAAACCGAGGCCGAGGCGCTGTTCGTCCAGCAAAGCTACCATTTGGCGCCAAGCGACCTCGAAAAGTACCGGAGCATCGAAAAGCAGCTGCACCAGTTGCAAAAGCGGTTTTTTCTCATTCAAGGCCGCGTTGCCGAGGCGAAAACAGCGTATTCGCTCCTGAAAGAGGAGCTTGAGCAGCTTGTGTCCCAAATCGACCTCATGAAGGAAGAGCATGAACAGTTTCGAACGATGCTGCAGACGCTGCGCAAAGACGAATTGATCGCCCGCGAAAAGCTTGACGGCATGCGAAAAACATTGGCCGAGGCGCTCCGCCTTGTGCAAAAAAGCCGGCTGCCGGGGCTGCCTGAACCGTATGCGCTTGAATTGGCGGAAGCGAGACGCAGCTTGCAAGCCGTTGCCGCGCGTCTTGAAGAAAAGCCGCTTGACATGCCGGCGGTCGACCAAGCGTTGGAGGAGGCGAAAGCGGCTGTGGAACGGCTGTATGAGCGGACGGTGGAAATGATCGAACAGGCGACGCTGGCGGAGCGGACGATTCAATACGGCAACCGCTACCGCCGCCGCTATCCAGCGGTCCGCAAAGGGCTGGAAGAAGCCGAATTTTTATTTCGCCATTATGATTATGAGGAGGCGCTCCGGCAGGCGGTGGCGGCCGTTGAAGAAGTCGAGCCGGGCGCGTTTGACCGTGTGCAGAAATTATGGCAGGAGGATAACAGCCGGGAGCAGTGATAAACCACCCGATAAATGTCGGCTTTCACCGATATTTATCGGTTTTTTGGTGAATAATGTAAATGACTGTGTGTTTTCGTTGCCGATTGGCGCCTGTTTTGGTTAAGATGGACGATGGACAGCGATATTTTGCCGACAATGAGCGGAGGATGGAAGCGATGATTTATCTTGACAACAGTGCGACGACCAAACCATTTCCCGAGGTGGTCGATTCGTTCGTCGCCGTCGCAACGAACTATTTTGCCAATCCGTCGTCGCTCCATGGGCTGGGCATGAAGGCGGAGCGGCTTTTGGCGCAGGCGCGTGAACAAATCGCCGCCATGCTGCGCGTTAAGCCGAACGAAATCGTTTTTACCTCCGGCGGAACGGAGGCGAACAATTTCGCCATCAAAGGGGTCGCCTGGCAATATCAGCGGCGCGGCCGGCATATCATTACGACGGAAATCGAGCATCCGTCTGTCGCCGAACCGTGCCGCCAGCTTGAGGAGCTTGGTTTTGAGGTGACGTACTTGCCGGTCGACCGCGAAGGAAGGGTATCGGTTGAGCAAGTGGAACGCGCGCTGCGCGACGATACGATTCTCGTGTCGGTCATGCACGTCAATAACGAAGTTGGCACGGTGCAGCCGATCGAAGAAATCGGCGCCCTCTTGGCCCGCTATCCGAAAACATTGTTTCACGTCGATCGGGTGCAAGGGATCAGCAAAGTGCCGCTCGACTTGAAGCAAGCCGGCGTCGATTTATGCACGATATCGGCGCATAAATTTCACGGATTGCGCGGCGCCGGCTTGCTTTACGTCCGTGAAGGCGTCCGCTTGGCGCCGTTGATTGCCGGCGGCGGGCAGGAGCGGCAGCTTCGGTCCGGAACGGAAAATGTCGCCGCCATCGTCGCGATGGCGAAGGCGCTTCGCTTGGCGCTCGAGCGCTACGAGCGGGACATCGGCCGGCTTCAAGCATTGAAAGACGAGTGGCTTGAAGCGCTCTCTGCGATTCCAGACATCGAGATCAACACGCCGCGCGATGGCGCCGCTCCTCATATCATCAACTTTTCGTTAAAGCGCGGCGTGAAGCCGGAAGTGTTTGTTCACGAACTAGAAAAAAGCGGAATCTACGTTTCGACGACGTCGGCCTGTTCATCGAAAAAGAAGGCGCCGAGCAAGACGCTTTTGGCCATGGGGCTCGGCGAGGGCCGCGCCGAGCGCGGCATTCGCATCAGCTTGTCGTTTGACAATAGCCAGGAAGAAATCGCGCCGGCGGTGGCGGCGATCAAACAGGCGATCAAAACATTAAGCGAGGTAACGGAATAAGATGATGAACTATGACCGCATTTTGATCCGCTACGGAGAAATGACGACGAAAGGAAAAAACCGGAACATCTTCGTCCGGCGTCTTAAAAACAACATTGCCCGCAAACTGCAGGCGTTCGAGCGGATTCAGATTGAATATATGCGCGACCGAATGTACATTTTATTAAACGGCGAGCCGCATGAACCGATCATCGAAAAGCTGAAAACCGTTTTTGGCATTCATTCGTTCAGCCTGGCGATGAAGTGCGAAAACGATCTGGACGCCATTAAGGAAACGGCGCTCGCCGCCGTCCGCCAGCTCCCATACAAAGGAAAAACGTTTAAAGTGAGCGCCCGCCGCGTCGATAAGCAGTTTCCGTATCGAAGCGACGAGCTGAACTACGAGGTGGGGGCGCATATTTTGCGGCAGACGGACGGACTTAGGGTCAACGTGCGTGAGCCGGATATTGACGTGCGCATTGAAGTGCGCCAAGACGGGACATATGTCACGTGCCGCGACATTTTCGGCGCCGGCGGCCTGCCGGTCGGAACGAGCGGCAAGGCGATGCTCATGCTCTCCGGCGGCATTGACAGCCCGGTTGCTGGTTATTTGGCGATGAAGCGCGGCTTGGAAATCGAGGCCGTCCACTTTTTCAGCCCGCCGTTTACAAGCGAACGGGCGAAGCAAAAAGTGATTGACCTCGTGCGCAAGTTGACGACATACGGCGGGAGAATCAAGCTTCACATCGTGCCGTTTACGGAAGTGCAGCAAGCCATTTACCAAGGCGTTCCGAACGAGTACTCGCTCATTTCCACTCGGCGGGCGATGCTGAAGATCACCGACGCGCTGCGCCGCCGCCAGCGGGCGTTGGCGATTGTCACAGGCGAAAGCCTCGGCCAAGTCGCGAGCCAGACGCTAGAAAGCATGTACGTGATCAATGAGGTGACCAACACCCCGATTTTGCGCCCGCTTGTTTCGATGGATAAACTTGAAATTATCGAGCTGGCGAAGCAAATCGGCACACATGATATTTCCATTCTTCCGTATGAAGACTGTTGCACCATTTTTACGCCAAGAGCGCCGAAAACGAAGCCGAAAAAAGAAAAAGTGTTCCATTATGAGAGCCAGCTCGACCTCGCTCCGCTTCTGGAAAAGGCAGTCAATGACACAGAAACGCTCGTCATTGATGAAGAAACAGGGCAGGGCGATGAGTTTGCCGAGCTGTTTTGAATCTCAAAATTTACCAAAAGCATCGCTGCATATCGCCATCTGTTTTCACACATTCTATAGGTACAAGGAGGTGAAAACAGATGGCACGAAACAAAACCAATCAACTGCTTGTTCCGGGTGCGCAACAAGCGCTGGAGCAAATGAAATATGAGATCGCTCAAGAATTTGGCGTGAACTTAGGTGCTGACACGACTTCGCGCGCCAACGGTTCGGTCGGCGGCGAGATTACGAAACGTCTCGTAGCCATGGCGCAGCAACAATTGGGCGGCGCACGCCAATTCTAATTTCATACGGCTGGCTTACGCGGCGGGGGCATTCCCCGCCGCTTTCATCATCTTTGGCGAGGAGACCCCCACTTCAACGACCAAAGGGAGTAAGTGGGGGAGGAATCGCCCTTCCTCCTTTCTTTTGTGTATGATAGAATAAAGGCATGGAGAAAACCGTTGAATCAAGGCACTCCAAATTACGTTGCTCGATGTAGGGAGTTGGTTGCAGGAAACGTTGCAACCGTAAAACATCGAACGTACATCTGTCTGTTGTGCGTGGAAGTCAAGCACCGCCAACAGACGCGCCGAATCGTTCGGCAATGATGCAGGCATGACCTGCGTCGTTGGGTAGTCGTCAACCTGCCCCTGATGCAACCCCAAGTCAAGGAAGGAGATTGATGCCCGTTCGCACTTCTGGGGAGTTGCAAGCCCCCACTTCAAGCGTTAGCTAAGTGGGAGTAGTTGACATGGGAAAAACGGTATTCAAAATAGAACGACTATTTTGTATAATAGAGATGCCGACCGCGGCGAAACAAGACAGAGGGGGAGAGGAACGATGAGGCGGGAAGACTTGATTGCTCCCGAGCGCTACAATTTAACATCGGAAATGGAACGGCATGCGGCCGCCGACCCGGACCGGATCGCGTTGAAATGGGAGAGCGAGCAAGGCGAAACGAAAGAGATTACATACGGCCGCTTGATGGCGCGCGCCAACCAAATTGGAAACGCTTTCTTATCGCATGGGCTCGAAAAAGGCGATAAAGTGCTCGTCATGATGCCGCGCCTCATTGAAACATACGAAGTGTACGTAGGGGCGCTCAAAGCCGGGCTTGTCGTCATCCCAAGCTCGGAGATGCTGCGGACGAAAGATTTGCAATATCGGCTCGTCCATAGCGAAGCGAAAGCTGTTGTCGCTTATGCGCCGTATACGGACGAATTTGCGCCGATTGACGGCATCGACCGTTTGACGAAGTTCGTCATCGGGGAACCCCGAGACGGATGGATTCCGCTTGAAGACGCCATGGCGAAGGAGAGCGAAACGCTCGAGGCGGCGGACACCTCGCGCGATGATATGGCGTTTTTGTCTTACACGTCCGGCACAACCGGCAATCCGAAAGGAGTCGTCCATTGCCATGGCTGGGCGTACGCCCATTTGCGCACCGCGGCGAAAAACTGGCTGTGCATTGAAGATGGCGACCTCGTTTGGGCGACGGCCGGACCAGGGTGGCAAAAATGGATTTGGAGTCCGTTTTTATCGGTGCTCGGTTCGGGGGCGACCGGGTTCGTCTACTACGGCCGCTTTGAACCGGAAACATATTTGCATCTATTGGAAAAATACAACATCAATGTGCTTTGCTGCACGCCGACCGAGTATCGTTTGATGGCGAAAGTGCCGGACATCGGCCGCTATAACCTATCCCATTTGCACAGCGCCGTGTCCGCCGGCGAGCCGCTCAACCGCGAAGTGATCGACACGTTTGCCAAGCATTTCGGCGTCGAAGTGCGCGACGGCTACGGGCAGACGGAAAACACGCTGCTTGTCGGCGTCATGAAAGGAATGCCCATCAAGCCGGGTTCGATGGGGAAACCGACGCCAGGCAACCGCGTCGAAATTATCGATGAAAACGGCGAGCCGTGCCCGCCCGGACAAGTCGGCGACATCGCCGTCCATATCGAAACGCCGGCGCTGTTTAAGTATTATTACAAAGATCCGGAGCGGACAGCGATGCAGTTCCGCGGCGACTACTACATTACGGGAGACAAAGCGCGCAAAGACGAAGACGGCTATTTCTGGTTTGAAGGCCGCGGGGATGACATCATCATCAGCGCCGGCTATACGATCGGCCCGTTTGAAGTCGAAGACGCGCTTGTCAAGCACCCAGCCGTCAAAGAGTGCGCCGTCGTCGCCAGTCCGGATGAAGTGCGCGGCCATGTCGTCAAAGCGTTTGTCGTATTGCGCGACGGGGTCGACAAAGACGATCCGTCTCTGATTCCGGCCCTGCAAGAACATGTGAAACAGTTGACGGCGCCGTACAAATACCCGCGCAAAATCGAGTTTGTCGACGATTTGCCGAAAACGGCGTCCGGAAAAATCCGCCGCGTCGAGCTGCGCGAGCGGGAAGCCCGCCTTGCCGGCCGGTCGTCGTAAGCAGAAAGAGCCGGTTGAGCTGGCGGCTGCCAGAAGCGGAGCGATGTCCGCGCGGCGACCAAACAAGAGGGTGTCTCAAAAGCAACGAGACACCCTCTTGCCGCATGCGCGTCGAACGGATTCGCCATTTTAGATTCGGTGTTTCGCCGGGAGAACAGACACACGCTTCACAAAAAGACGCGTTTCACTTTATCCCAGAACGAATTGTCTTTCAAGCGCACCGTTTTGACCACCCGGTCGCTTAAACGAATGTCAATCCGCTCAATATGCTGGATGCTCAGCGCTTCATTGTCGAGGCCGATGATCGGAAAATGGCTCGTTTCCTCTGACATTTTCAGCGTCAACGTCCGCGAGCCGCTCAAAATGAACGGCGAGCCGAGCGTCCGATAGCGGTTGCTGTTGAGCGAGGCGAGTTCGCTCACTTGAAAGCACGGCAAGAGCGGATCGACGACCGCCCCGTGCACCGATTTATTGTAGCCGGTGCTGCCGGTCGGCGTCGACACGATGATGCCGTCGCCGCGGAACGTCTCGAAATGCAAGTCGTCGATGAAAACGTCGATCGCCATCGTTTTAATGATTTGCGAGCGGATCGAACATTCGTTTAAGCAGAAAAACGAAGCCGCGCCGTCGATCGTCACTTCGATGACCGGGTAGCGCCGCACTTCGAGTTTCCAATTTTTCGCCGCTTCCACCATATGATCGATGTCGTCAATATGGAAATCGCAGTAAAACCCGCGCGCCGGCAAGACGGACACGCCGACGTACAAACGGTCAGGAAGAAATCCCGTCTGCCGGACCGCCTGCAAAAACGCGCCGTCATCCCCGATGCTGACGATGATGTTCGCTTCCCGATAGTCGTCGACGACAACAAACGGACCGCGCTCCGCCAGCTCAATGAGCGGCTTCACCCGTTCGATGAGCTCGTCGTCGCGCTTATAAAAAAAATAAAGACGGTTGCGTTCCATATCCATTTTTTGCGTCCTCCCAATGGCATCATCTAATCAATCGATGTACAATGAATATTGTACCACGTTTGCCAGGATTCTAAAAATATGGGCAGCCGATGCAGGGGGGGGAAGACGATGAATCGAAAACGATGGACCGCGTTGGCCATCGCCGCCGCCTTGTTTGTGATCTCGGTGCTTGTTCAAGCGGTTGGCGTTCTTTTGTCCGACAAGGCCGGCGGCTGGTCGGAAAGCTGGCTGGCGCTCATGGAGTCGCCATTTAGCGAAGAAGTCATCGCCGAGGGTGACCCGTTGAAAAAAATCGCCGTGTTGGAAGTGAACGGAGTTATTCAAGATGCGGGGGAAGCGGAGTCGTTTCTTTCCTCATCACAGTACAACCACCAAACGTTTTTGCAAATGATCAAACAGGCGAAAGAGGATCAAGACGTCAAAGCGATCATCTTGCGCATCAATTCGCCGGGAGGCGGTGTCGCGGAAAGCGCGGAAATTTACGATCAGCTGATGAAGCTGAAAAAGAAGACGAACAAGCCGATTTACGTATCGATGGGGGCCATGGCCGCCTCGGGCGGTTACTATATCGCTGCGGCCGGCGATAAAATTTTCGCCAGCCCGGAGACGATCACCGGCTCCATCGGCGTCATCATGCAAAGCGTCAACTATGAAGGGCTGGCAAAGAAGTACGGCGTGGAGCTTGTCACGATCAAAAGCGGGCCGTACAAAGACATCATGAATCCGGCGCGCAAAATGACCGAAGCGGAACGGGAGATTTTGCAGCGGCTGATCAATGATTCGTATGATGCGTTTGTTGATGTGGTAGCCAAAGGGAGAAAGCTGCCGGAAGACACGGTGCGCAAGCTGGCGGACGGCCGCATTTATGACGGGCGACAGGCGAAGGCGCTCCGCCTTGTCGACGAGTTCGGCTACTTGGATGACGCGATCGCTGCGCTCAAAAAAGAGCATCATTTAACCGGCGCTCAAGTCGTAAAATACGTGAACGATGCGCCGTGGAGCTCTCTCTTTGAGATGGTGTCGAACCGGATGAAGCCGGACAGCGAGGCGGCCGGGCTCATCCGCCTGTTGTCGCGCCCATCCTCGCCGCGGCTTATGTATTTATACGCCGAATAAAGGAGTGGAAACATGACGGACATGCAAGCAACGGCGCCGCTGGCGGATCATCTCCCGCCGGCAGAGCGCCCCCTCTGCTACGGCGGCTTTTGGCTTCGTTTTTGGGCGTATTGCCTTGATGTCATTGTTGTCTCGAGCCTCAACCGGCTCATCGTTTGGCCGCTTTTTCGCCTGTTCGATTGGCCGCTTGAGCGGGACCATTTGTTCGCGCCAGCGGCGGTCGCGGCCGCCGTCGTCTTTTACGCCTATTTCGTGTTGATGACGAAAGCGTTTGGGCAGACGCTTGGCAAAATGGTGTTCGGCTTAAAAGTGGTCGATGAGCGCGGCGAGCCGCTCACCTGGCTCACCGTGCTGTTTCGCGAAGTCGTCGGCAAATTCATCGCGAAAAAATTGCTGTTCATCGGTTTTTTGTTTGTTGCGTTTTCCGAAAAGAAAAAAGGGATGCATGACCAGTTCGCGGATACGATCGTCGTCCGCGAGTAACAATCCGCCCGCATCAAGAACGGACCGTCAACCAATGTCCGCCTGCCGAAACGGCAGGTTTATTTTTTTTCCAGATGGCGACAATGTATGATGGGTAGCGTCAAAAGTTCTATGAAAAACCCACACAGGCCATCCCATTGAGCATCGTGGGGCGTGCTCAAAGCCGGATTCGCCCTTGACCAACACCTGCCAAAGGTGCGAAAGGGTCGTCAAGGGCGACGGGGACAAAAAAGAAGGCAATAGGAAAGCCGCCCTTGATTTGCCCAAATTTTACCTTTGGCGGTGTTCGGTTGGTCAAGAAAGGGAGGGCGGACATTGAAAGCAGTCATCGCGGTCATCGCAACGGTCGTTCTTTTGCTTCTTCTCGTCGCCTGGATGAAAGTATCGGTGACGGTCGTGTTTCGCCATATGAAAGACGACGATGAATGCAAAATCGTGGTGCGCACGCTGTTTGGCCTCCTCCGCTACACCGTTCGCGTCCCGCTCATCAAGCTGGACATGGATCCGGATGCGCCGGGGGTGGCGTTTCTCCAGAAAAAAGGAGTGGAGGGAACGCGCGGGAAAGAGGAAAAGAAAGGGAAATTGACCCTAAAAAAAATCGCCGACCTGTTTCGGCAGCTGAAGAGGTTTCTCGAGCAAGTCGTCGACTTGCACGAAATTATGAAACAGTTTTACCGTCACGTGACGATTATGAAATGGGAATGGAAGACGACGATTGGCACCGGCGACGCAGCATCGACCGGCCTGCTCGTGGGGCTTGGCTGGTCGCTGAAATACATGATCATCGGCGCTGCGAGCCGCTATATGAACATGAAAACAACTCCGGCTGTCGCCATCGTTCCGGCCTACGATCGGGCCGCTTCGGAAACGGTGTTTTTATGTATGATTCAGTTTCGAATCGGGCATGCTATGGTAGCAGGATTGCGAGTGGTCAAACATTGGCGCGGACGGCGGCTGCCAAAGCGAAACCCATTGGCAGCCAAGCAGGCAAATGAAGGCTACTAGGAGGAATGACGATGACGAACCATCCGATTCAAGGGCTGATGACAACAGCGATGGAAAACTTAAAACAAATGATCGACGTCAATACGATTATCGGCGACCCGGTGGAGACGCCTGACGGCAGCGTCATTTTGACTGTGTCGAAAGTCGGGTTTGGCTTTGCCGCCGGCGGCAGCGAGTTTATGCTTGACGGCCAACAAAATGGCCACCAAGGGGCGCAAGCCGGCGGGAACGGGCAGGCCCAAGGGAACGGACATCCGTTTGGCGGCGGCAGCGGCGGCGGCGTCTCGATTACGCCGATTGCGTTTCTCGTCGTCAACTCGTCCGGGGTGAAGCTGCTCCATTTGGATGAAAGCACGCACTTATACGAAAAAATTCTCGATGTCGCGCCGCAGGCGTTTGAGAAGATKCAGGCGAKGCWGMAGRAARAMRWGAAWSAMSKCGCCGCAGRCSWAAARGYMGATGACTTTGACATTYAGCSRKACCGTTGGCRWCCGGCGTTTTYKKCWRTCMGTTGGCGCAAWCTYTAGWCATSSGAAWGTGTGAGTAAAATATTTGTGGGTGACATTCCGAAATGATCCCCGACGAGGGTTGCGAACTTTTGTTCGCGACGCTCGTCGGGGCCACCAAGCGAAGCGCGGTAGAAAAAAGCAAATGTCATGCAAAAAGGACTCTCTCCCTGCTATGATGGTGATGACCAACATCCATAAAACAGGAGGGAGAGAGTCCATGAAACATCTTACCACAGAATGGCCTTTATTAAAAGAGCTGGAGGAACAATTAGTCAGAACTCTTCAAAAGGTGTTCGCTGTCTTGTTGGCGGCCCTTTTGGAGGAGATCGATCAACAACTGGCGGAAGCGCGGGACAAGCGCCGGTATCAGCTGAAAGACAAACGGCCGACCACGATCCAAACGCTGTTTGGAGAAGTGACGTTTCGACGGAACTACTACTATGATCGGCAGGCGGGGGCGTATACCTTCTTGCTGGATGCCGAACTGGGCTTTGATGGAGCGCAGTCGATCAGCCCTTGCCTCGAGGAAACGGCGGTCGAGTTGGCCGTAGAGTGCTCTTCCTACCGCAAAGCAGCCCGTACGTTGGAGTCGATCGTGGGGTATGCGGTCCTAAGCCACGAGGCGATTCGCCAACTGGTGCTGGAGGCCCCTGTCTCGCTGCACCACCCTGTTTCCCAACGGCACGGCCGAGTGCTGTTTGTGGAGGCGGATGGGCTGTTCATTTCCCGCCAGGGGAAAGGGAAACGGGCGAAAGAAGAGAAAATCCTGGCGATTCACGAGGGATGGAAACGAAACGGTTCGCAGCTCGAGCTCGTGAACCGGCGCCACTACCTCCATGAAGGGGCGGGAGACGTGTGGGAACGGTTTGAAGAGTGGCTGATGAACGAATATGCCTATGATCCGTGCCGGGACCTTTTGATCATCAACGGCGACGCGGCGTCGTGGATCACGGCCTGCCGGGAGTATTTTGGGAAGCGGGCGTGCTTTCAGCTGGATCGATTTCATGTGGCGCGGGAGCTGCGTCAGTGTCTGTCCGGCCATCCGCGTTGGCGGGAGGTGCGGAAGAAGCTGGCGAAACAAGACGAAGAGGGGCTTCTGGTGGAGCTGAACAGCGCGGTCGGCACGTTGGAGGACGAAGCGAAAGAGAAGCAGATGGCTGCCATGATCCGTCGGATCGAGTCGATGCCGGGATGCATCCGGGACTATCGGGAGTGGCTGTCGGAGCAAGGGGTGGAGACGACCGGCATGCGTCCGATGGGCCACGCCGAGAGCGTGATGAGCCGGTTTGCGCATCGGGTGAAATCCCGCCGCAGCTGGAAAGACCAAGGGCTTCGGGCGTTTCTGAGGGCGATGGCAGCCCGAATCGACGGGATTTGGCGGAGAAATGGGCAGTTGGTGGAGGAAGAAGAGACCCGAACGGCAGCCTCGGCCTCGACGAAGTCCAAGCGGGTTGAACAGGCCAAACGGAAGGCAGGACGGTTGTGGGCAGATGTGGTGCGTCAGAATCTACCGTGTCTGCAGCGGTCATCCGGGACGCCGATCCATCGAGCGTTGTCGGCGCTTCGGGATTTTGGTTGGGTGTAAAAAAATGGAATACAATATCATCACCTCAAGATGAGGGATGAGAGTCCGAAAGCGCTTACGATATCAATTCCTGAAAATGGTTCGCTAACTAGTGATTGACAACACCCGTAGTGAACCGAAAAAATGTTCTCCACAAAGTCTTGACTGACTCCATGGGATGAACCGATTGCTTTGACGCAGTCAAAAGTGATATACTTTTCTTAAAGCGTCTTGAATCGGACGCACAGGGCGTGAAGCACCATTGAGGTGTTTGCTCATGAAAGTCTTGCGGAATAAGGGTGAGTTCTGCACGCAGGTGTACGAGAAACCCTTTAGTACGCGAGAACCCCACGACTTTAGTCGTTGGGAGATTCAGTATGGAAATAAGTACATATTTCTTCTAAAGGGGGAGAGAACCCATGGCCAATGTGACGTTTAAAGGCAATCCGGTCACGCTCGTCGGCAACGAAGTGAAAGTCGGCGACAAAGCGCCGGATTTCACCGTGCTTGATCAAAACTTGCAGGAAGTGACGCTCGCGGATACGAAAGGGCACGTCCGCCTGATCAGCGTCGTTCCGTCGCTCGACACTGGGGTTTGCGACGCGCAAACGCGCCGGTTTAACGAGGAAGCGGCGAAGCTCGACAATGTGAAAGTGTTGACGATCAGCGTCGATTTGCCGTTTGCGCAAAAGCGGTGGTGCGGCGCCGCCGGCATTGAGAACGTTCAAGTGTTGTCCGACCATCGCGATGTCTCGTTCGGACAAGCATACGGCGTCTTGATCAAAGAACTGCGCCTGCTTGCTCGCGCCGTGTTTGTCATCGACAGCAATGACACGGTGACGTATGTCGAATACGTGCCGGAAGTGACGAACCATCCGAACTACGAAGCGGCGATTGAAGCGGCGAAAGCGGCGAAATAACGAAGAGCAGCAGGTTGCTTCACTTGTCATATGCGAAAGAATGGAGAGCGGCCCCGACTCGTTCGGGGTCGTTTCTTTTCTGCCGCCCTTTCTTGCCTGTGAAGCCAAGCGGGCGTACAATAAGGAGCAGGGGCGCGGCTAGAAAGGAGGGAAGGCCTGACATGATGACGCCAGTCGAACGAATGTTTACGGTTTTGGATGAAACGGCCCAGATTTTGCAAGAAGAATTGCAATGCACGTATTTGGAGGCCGTCGCGGAGACGGGGGAAAATTTGTTCCACGGCGACGTGCTGCAAAGCGAAGTGAGCGAACTGAACGCGAAACGGTTGAAAAAGCAGTATCGCGAACTGATGCTGGAACGGTTTCAAAACGAAGAAATCCGCAAGGCGTTTCAGCTTGCGGTGTTAAAAGGGATGCGCAAACATGTCCAGCCGCATCATCAAATGACCCCGGATGCGGTCAGTTTGTTTTTGGCGTATTTAGTTCGCGAGTTTACGCGCTCGCGTTTGGCGCTGACGATCTTCGACCCGGCCGTCGGCACGGCGAATTTATTGACGGCGGTGTTAAACGGCCTTCGGGGAAAACAGGCGAACAGCTACGGCAGCGATGTCGACGATCTGCTTGTCAAATTGGCGTACGTCAACGCGAACTTGCAAAAGCATCCGGTGCAGCTGTTTAATCAAGACAGCCTAAGGCCGCTGTTTGTCGAGCCGGTTGATGTCGTCGTCTGCGACTTGCCGGTCGGCTATTATCCCGATGACGATAATGCCGCCCGCTTCGCCTTAAAAGCGAAGGAAGGACGGTCGTATGCCCATCATTTGTTCATCGAGCAAAGCTTGCGCTATACGAAAGAGGGCGGCTACTTGTTTTTCCTCATCCCGAATACGTTGTTCTCGAGCCCGCAGGCGGGGCAGCTGAACGAATTTTTAAAGGAGTCGGCCATCGTCCAAGGAGTCTTGCAGTTGCCGCTGTCGATGTTTAAAAACGATCAGGCGGCGAAAAGTGTGTTTATTTTGCAAAAGAAAGGACCGAATGTCAAAAAGCCGAAACACGTGCTGCTTGTTGAGCTGCCGCGATTCTCCAACAAATCGGCGATGCAGGCGATGATGGCGAAAATCAACGCGTGGATCGCCGCGGAAAAAGAGAGCTGACGGCCTTCGCTTTTCCGGAGGCCGTTTGTATTTTCACAAGATAAAAACATTTTTTTGCAACCGGTTGCGAAACAAAGCCGCGCTTGAAACACGAAAACGGGAGGCATACAATGAAAAAGGCATAGTGAAACGGCGCCCGATCGCGCACACTAACGGTAAGCGCGAGCGGATTTTGGCAAAAAGGAGCTGTGTTTTCGATGGCGAAAGTGCTAGCCATTAATGCGGGAAGTTCCTCGTTGAAATTCCAGCTGTTTGAGATGCCGGCAGAAACGGTGTTGACCAAAGGGGTCGTCGAACGGATCGGCTTTGACGACGCGATTTTCACCATTGTCGTAAATGGCGAAAAACATCAAGAAGTGACGGCGATTCCGGATCATGCCGCGGCCGTCAAAATGCTGCTTGATAAGCTCATTCGCTACGGCATTATCCGTTCGTTTGACGAAATTGACGGCATCGGGCACCGCGTCGTCCACGGCGGGGAGAAGTTCAGTGATTCGGTGCTCATCACCGAGGACGTCATCAAGCAAATTGAAGAAGTGTCCGAGCTCGCCCCGCTCCATAACCCGGCCAACCTCGTCGGCATTCGGGCGTTTCAGGAAGTGCTGCCGGACGTGCCGGCCGTGGCGGTGTTTGACACGGCGTTCCACCAGACGATGCCGGAACAGTCGTTTTTATACAGCTTGCCATATGAGTATTACACGAAATTCGGCATCCGCAAGTACGGCTTCCACGGCACGTCGCACAAATACGTCACCCAGCGGGCGGCGGAGCTTCTCGGCCGGCCGATCGAACAGCTGCGCCTCATCTCGTGCCATTTAGGCAACGGGGCGAGCATCGCGGCGGTTGAAGGCGGCAAGTCGATCGACACGTCCATGGGCTTTACGCCATTAGCCGGCGTGGCGATGGGAACGCGCTCCGGCAACATTGACCCAGCGCTCATTCCGTACATTATGGAAAAAACGGGAATGACCGCCGATGAAGTGATTGAAGTGCTGAACAAAAAGAGCGGTATGCTCGGCCTGTCCGGCATCTCGAGCGATTTGCGCGACTTGGAAAAAGCGGCCGCCGAAGGAAATGAGCGCGCGGAACTCGCGCTTGAAGTGTTTGCGAATCGCATTCATAAATACATCGGCTCGTATGCGGCGCGCATGTGCGGGGTCGATGCCATCATCTTCACCGCCGGCATCGGCGAAAACAGCGAAGTCGTGCGGGCTAAAGTGCTGCGCGGCCTCGAGTTTATGGGAGTTTACTGGGATCCTATTCTAAACAAAGTGCGCGGCAAAGAAGCGTTCATCAGCTACCCGCACTCGCCGGTCAAAGTGCTCGTCATCCCGACCAATGAAGAGTTGATGATCGCCCGCGACGTCATGCGGCTGGCGAATTTGTAAGGGTTTTTGGGCATTTGCAAACGAAAACTTAACGCAAAATGAACGAAAACTTGCTAAAGCAACCTTTTTTTCATGTTCCAAAAAATAAGAATATGGAAGGAGGTTGCTTTTTTCTGCCTCTTGATCCTCCTTCCCCACTTGCCCGTGGTTGCGTAGATCATTTCAAAAAACAAAATCGATCGATTCCTCCCCACTTTCGCTCCGGTTGGAATGAACGTTAAAAAGAGGAGATGAAGCACTTGTTTACGCAACCCTACCCGCGGTTGGCAAGGAACCAGACCGATAAGGCTGTTGAAAAACAACCATTTCTAGATTGAATGTTCTTTTGTGAAGAGAAAGGCAGCCTTATTTGAGCCATCTGATGGCTGAACTACATTTTCTGTTCAATCACCGGCCATTGATGGCCTGCCGTGAATGCAGCCCGATGTCGTTCCTTTACGCTCTTTCCAGCTCCCTTCAATTTCTGTACGAGCCATCGCGTTCGCAGTCCTGCCCCGTCAAAATTCGGAATGGTGAACGGGGGTGTTTTCTTTTAGTGTAAGGAATGAAAAGACCGATCGAAAAAGGGGGAATGACCGTGCCGGTTTTCCACGATGCGAACCATTTGTACCGCGTCATCGGCGAATTTATGATGATCCCGGCGCGCGAGCGGACATGGGAGGAGTTGCGCTCATGGTGGGGGAGCCATCCGTCCTATCAAGAACATGGAGACGAATTGACGCAAATCAACCGGATTGGAACCGATATCAGCCGCTCCGGCATCGCTGTTGTGTTTGCCATCACTCAACCGGAGGCAATGATCAGCATTGACGCAAAACGGACGAAGGAGACAGAGAAATATACTGTCCTTCTTGGCGAAGAAATCGCGCGCCCCGATATTCGCATTGAAACGAGCGGGGATGTCGCTCATCAATTTTGGGGGGGAAACATTCAGCTGCCGTTCGCCCTTCTGACAGGGAAAATGAAAGCGAAAGGGTCGAAAATGAAGGCGTTGCAGCTCGTGCCGCGCATCGTCCCCGCCTTTCCCCTCTATTGGCGGTATTTGGAGCTGATCGGGGAGCAAGATTTGCTTCGCGCGTTGCAAACCCGTCGCTAGGGGAGAGAAATGTCGGGGGGTGCAGCCATAATGCGGGGGGAAATTCCGAGAATGGTCGGGATGGATGGCTGTTTGGAAGCGTTTTATAGTAAAGATGTACAATAAAAATTCTGATAGTTCTAAATAGTCAGGAGGTACAATCATGCCGAGTGTAAAAGAAGTATTTGAGCTCATCGATCGACAATTGAAAGAAGACATTTCCAGAGCGGAAGGGATTGTCGCCGTATACCAATTCAATTTAAGCGGTGCTGAAGCCGGTGTCTACCAAGTGGTGCTCCGGCCGGACACCGGATTTGTCGTCGAGGGGGAACAAGAGCCGTCCGATTGCACGTTAAGTTTGGATAGCGAGGATTTCAAAAAAATGGCGGAAGGGGAATTGAACGGAACGGAGGCGTTTATGAGCGGCCGGCTGCGGATTGACGGGGATATGGGGTTGGCGCTCCGCCTTCAAGAAGTGTTGGCTGCCTATAACAGCGCGAAGCAAGCGTAGGCGGCTTAAAGGAGGCGGCAAACGGAGGAGAGACCAGCGTTTGCCGTCTTCCGACAAACTGGATTAGGAGAGAGAGAACGATGCATTTGACAGATATTTGGAAAAGGAATATCGAGGAGTACGGCCCATATCCGTTGTTGTTGTTCGAGGGAAAAGAATACACGAACATTGATTGCGACGAATGGTCATCGCGTCTGGCCCGTGTGTTAGTCGAGCGGGGGGTGCGGTCAGGCGACAGGGTTGTTGTGACGATGCCGAACGGTCCCGAGGTGATTTGGGCGTTCAGCGCCGTTGTCAAGGCGGGAGCGGTTGTCGTGCCGGTGCTGCCGCTATTGCAGGCGCACGAATTGCGCCACATCTTGCTTGATTGCCAGCCAAAAGCCGTGCTGACGACCGAATGGCTCATCTCCAAGGTGAAAGAAGCGGCGGAAGGGCTTTTGTCATCTCCGCAATTGTTCACGTTGGATGAGGCGGATTCTCCCCATTCGCTGTTTCACACCATGAAACGGACGGACGGCTCTGCCTTTTCGGTGCCAGTTGGCGAGGAGGAAACAGCGGCGCTGTTTTACACATCGGGAACGACGGGCAAACCAAAAGGCGTGTTGCTCACGCACCGAAACTTATGCAGCAATGCGGAACACGCGGCCGAAATCGCGAAGCGGCTGCCGGTCCACACCAAACGGGTGTCGCTCGGGGTGCTGCCGTTTTCCCACGC
The DNA here is from genome assembly GCF_002042905.1 of Geobacillus sp. LEMMY01. Taxonomy (NCBI): domain Bacteria; kingdom Bacillati; phylum Bacillota; class Bacilli; order Caryophanales; family Anoxybacillaceae; genus Geobacillus; species Geobacillus sp. LEMMY01. The sequence continues at coordinate 16,834 of NZ_MVKA01000011.1, read as the reverse complement.
CTTTGGCTTTACCATGATGAACGTCGCGCTTTTGCTCGGTGAACAAGTTGTGCTTTTGCCGTATTTTGAGCCGAAGAAAGTGCTCGAAGCGATCGAGCGCTATCAAGTCGCCCATACGGCGATGGTGCCGGCGATGTTCCATGCGTTGTATCATTGCCCGGAGGCGGATCAGTATGACACGTCAAGCTTGATCGCCTGCGTGTCCGGTTCCGCGTCGCTGCCGCCGCAGCTGGCCGAAGCATTTGAACGGAAATTTGGCTGCCTCATCCTAGAAGGCTACGGATTATCAGAAGCGGCGCCGATTGTGACGGCTACCGATCCGACCAAGCCGGTCAAGCGTGGTTCAGTAGGGCTGCCGCTTCCCGGGGTGCAAGTGGCGGTCGTCGATGAACACGGGAACCGCCTGCCTCCAAATGAAGTGGGAGAATTGATCGTCTCCGGCCCGAACGTGTTCCACGGGTACTACGGGAGAGAAGAGGAAAGCCGTGAAGTGTTGCGCGGCGGATGGCTGTATACCGGCGATATGGCGCGCATCGATGAAGACGGGTACGTGTTTATCGTCGACCGGAAAAAAGATGTCATCATTCGCGGCGGATTCAACATTTACCCGCGCGATATCGAGGAACTGCTTATGTCCCATCCGGATGTGCTTGAAGCCGGCGTTGTCGGCGTCCCTTCGCCGAAAATGGGGGAAGAAGTCGCCGCGTATGTCGTCGTCCGGCGTGGGGCCCAAGTGACCGAAGAGGAGCTGATTGAGTTTTGCCAAAAGCGGGTGGCGAAATACAAAAGCCCGCGCTTTTTGAAAAAGGTCGGCTACCTGCCGAAAAACATAATCGGCAAAATCGACAAAAAGAAGCTGCGTGAATGGGCCAGCGAGTTTATTCCCGCTGTCCAATCGTAATGGAAAAGGAGAGGGACAAGGTGATTTCGTTTCAACCGACTGAAGAAGAACAGGCGTTTTTTCAAGTCGCCCGCAGCCTTGCCGTCGAGAAAATTCGGCCGGCCGCGAGAGAGTGTGAGAAACGCCGGACCGTTTCGGCTGACTTGAGTGACCGGGTGGATGAACTCGGCTTGTCGGCGCTCGAGCTCCCGGAATCGTGGGGAGGCTTGGAACTGCCCCTTCTGTCGCAAGCGCTCATTTGGCAAGGGCTCAGCTATGGCGATTTAGGCGTCATTCAAGGGCTTCCGGGGGCGCAAGAGGCGTCTTCCCTCTTTCGTCTGTCTTCCGAGCACCGCGTGTGGCACCGGTACCGGGAAATGGCGAAAGGCGGATGGCCGACTGTCGCCTGGATCGACGAAGCGGAACAAAAAGAACCGCTGAAGGAAGCGATTCGCGTGCGCCGGCGCGGCAGCGGATATATTGTGGACGGGGTGTCGTCTCCAGTCCGCTTGGCGTCGAAAGCCGACTGGGCGGTCATCGCCGCTAGGGACGAAGAAGAGGAAACGGTATTGCTCGCCTTTGATGAGCGAGTATGGGAGATCGAAGAAGGAGACATAAGGCTTGGGCTGCTTGCTGCTGGCATTGCTCGCCTTCGGTTTGCGGAAGTGTACGCCGGTCCGGAGCAACTCGTTGCCCGCGGACCGGAAGCGCACGCATTGCTCAACCGCGTGCGCGCCCGAAACCAAGTCATCGAAGCGGCGAAGGAAGTCGGCTTGATGGAGGCGGCGCTTGATTACACCATTGAATACACCGCGGGAAGAAAGGCGTTCGGACAAGAGATCGCCAAGTTCCAAGGGGTGTCATTTACGATCGCAGAGATGGCGTTCGAATGCCGCGGGGCGAAACTGCTTGTATGGCAAGCGGCCGCTGCGGTTGACCGAGGGGATGAACAGGCGGGCGGCTACGCCTGGAGGGCGTTGTCGCGGGCTCATCGTTCGCTGCGCTATGTCACCGATCAGGCCGTGCAAATGCTCGGCGGGCACGGGTACGTGCAAGAATACCCGGCCGAAAAATGGATGCGCGACGCCCAAGCGCAAGTGATGCTGTACGGCCGGGAAACGGACTGGCTCATCCGCCGCGGCGAACAGCTGCTGGGCAAACGGAAAGAGAGGGTGGCGCCATGATTTCCTTTGAATTCTCACCGCAGCAAAAACAAATCAAAGAACTCGTTCATTGGTTTGCTAAACATGAAGTGCGCCCGATCGCGCTGGAGGCCGACCGGCTCGGGCGGGTGCCGGACGAATGGCTGCAAAAAGTCAACAAAATGGGCATCCAGCTGAATGCGTCTTCGTTTGGCGGAGGGCGTCCGCCGTCTCATGCGGAAGGAAAGAAAGAGAAAAAAGAGCGCGAAGGCAACCGCGTGGCCGTCATCGCCGCCGAGGAGCTCGCGTGGGGATGCCCAGGCATCGCCCTTTCCCTTCCCGGCCCTGGCCTTGGCGGGCCGCCGATTCAATCGAGCGGCACGCCGGAGCAGAAACGGCGGTTTTTGTCCATTTTCACGAAGGAGGAGCCGCGCTGGGGAGCTTACGCCTTGACGGAACCGGAAGCCGGCTCGGACGCGTCCGGCATCCGCACGACGGCAAAAAAAGTGGACGGCGGCTATGTATTAAACGGGCAAAAAATTTTCATCACCAACGGCGCCCGCGCTTCTTGGGTCGTCGTGTTCGCCACGGTTGATCCGAAGTTGGGCCGCGCCGGGCACCGGGCGTTTGTCGTCGAAAAAGGGACGCCGGGATTTGTCGCGACCCGCACCGTCCATAAGATGGGTTTGCGCGCCAATGAGACGGCAGAGCTCTTGTTTGAAGACTGCTTTGTTCCCGATGAAAATTTGCTTGGCAGTGAAGAGCTGTATAGCGCAAATGCGAATAAACCGTCCGGTTTCCAAGTGGCGATGAAAACATTTGACAGCACGAGGCCGATCGTCGCGGCCATGGCCGTCGGCATCGCCCGCGCCGCCTATGAATATACGCTTGACATCGTCCGGAGCGACTATCCGAAACAGGGGCGGCTGTATTACGAGGCGGCCGAGCGGCTGGCCGAAGCCGAGCAAGAGATCGAGGCGGCGCGCCTGTTGACGTGGGAAGCGGCGTGGAAAGCCGACATTGGCGAGCCGAATGCGATGGAAGCGGCCGTCTGCAAAGCAGTCGCCGGTAAAATGGCGCTTCATGTGTGCGCTATGTGCCTTGAACTGCTCGGTCCCGTCGGCCTTGACGGACATTTGGTCGAAAAATTGTACCGCGATGTGAAAGTGTTCGATATTTTCGAAGGCACGCAGCAAATCCAGCGCCTTGTCACTGCAAGGCGGCTGTACGCCCCATACGGCGTGCATGTATAAAAGAGCGGATCGGAGGCTGAAGCGTCTTCGCTTACGGCGGGAGAATATCCAGGAGTCGTCCGTTCCATCGAACGAAAGGAGGGGATCCCAATGCCATATGAAACGCTGCACATCGAACGGCGGAAGAAAGGAGTGGCGTGGATCGTCATCGACCATCCGCCGGCGAACGCCATTAGCGAGCGATTAATGGAAGAATTGGAGAAAGCGGCCGATGAATTGGAAGTCGACCGTGGGGTGCGCGTTGTCGTCATCGCGTCGGCCCATCCGAAAACGTTTCTCGCCGGCGCTGATTTAAAGGACATGATTCAGCGAGGAACCCAGTTTGCCGGCAATGAAGCGGGCATCGCCGAACAAAGCGCCCGCATGCAGCGCTGTTTCGACCGATTCGCGACGATGCCGAAGCCGGTCATCGCGGCCATCAACGGCTACGCGCTTGGCGGCGGCTGTGAACTGGCGCTGGCGTGCGATTTCCGCATCATGGGCGGCGGCAAAATCGGCCTGACAGAAGTCTCGCTCGGCCTCATTCCCGGCGCGGGCGGCACGCAGCGGCTGACGCGTCTTGTCGGGCGGGCGAAAGCGACTGAACTCATTTTTCTCGCCAAGCGGTTGGACCCGCAAGAAGCGCTCGAACTCGGCCTCGTTCATCGCGTCACGTCCCCGGAGCGGCTCGAAGAGGAGGCGGCAGCGTTGGCTGAACAGCTGTCGGAAGGGGCAGTGCGGGCGATGGGGCTCGCCAAGCGGGCCATCTATGCGGCCGAGGGGCTTCCAGAAGACGGATTTGGCATCGAAGCGGCGTCATTTGCGGCAACGTTTAAGACGGGAGAGCCGGCGATTGGGCTGGCGGCGTTTTTCCAAAAGAAACAACCGCAATTTTTACGTTAAACGGAGGGATCACCGATGTCGTCATGGGCGGAACTGCTGAAAGGAAAAGTGGCGGTCGTCACCGGCGCCTCACGCGGCCTCGGGCGCGCGGATGCCTTGGCGCTTGCCGAAGCGGGAGCGGATGTCGTCATTACCGATATTTTGCTCGAATCGGATGAAGAAAGCAAACAGACGGCGCAAAAATATGGGCCGCTCTCACAAGTGATGCAAAGTACAAAAGTTGTGTACGCCGAAAAGACAGCGGAAGAAATTCGCGCCATGGGGCGGCGAGCGCTGGCCCTCAAAATGGACGTCACCGACCGCGAGCAAGTGAAAGAAGTGTTTGCCCGCGTCAAGGAAGAGTTCGGTTCCATTGACATTCTCGTCAACAACGCCGGCACGCTCGACCACGTTTCGCAAATCGAAAAGCAAAACGACGAGTTGTGGGAGCGCGATTTGCGGGTGAACCTGACCGGCACGTACAACTGTACGAAAGCGGTATGGCCGTATATGAAAGAGCAAGGATGGGGGCGGATCATCAACATGTCGTCTGTTGCCGGGACGCTTGGCGGCTTCGGCCAAGCGAGCTATTCGGCCACGAAAGGAGCGGTGTTGAGCTTTACGAAAAGCATGGCGCTTGAAGGGGCGCGCTACGGCATCACCGTCAACGCCATCGTGCCGGGCATCATCAATACAGAAGCATTCCGCATGGGCAACCCGAAAATGAACGAGCGGATGATCCAGCGCACGGCGTTCCGCCGCCCGGGCGAACCGGAAGACGTCGCCAACGCCATCGTGTTCCTTTGTTCCGATAAAGCGAAGTACATCACGGGGATTGGCTTAAACGTCTCCGGCGGCATTGAATTGTTTACGTTTTGACGAAACGGACGCCGCGCTTCGATGCGTGCTGAAGGAAGTTCGATGTCCAGACAGAAAAGGAGGAGGGGCATGAGGGAAGTCGTCATTGTCGACGCTGTGCGCACGGCGATCGGCAAGAAAAAAGGGGCGCTCTCGAACGTCCATCCGGTCGATTTGCTTGTTCCGGTGCTGCGGGCGCTTGTCGACCGAAATGGGCTGGATGCCAGCTTGGTGGAAGACGTCATCGTCGGCTGTGTGACGATGACTGGGGAGCAAGGCGGCAATATCGGCCGCCAGGCGGTGCTTGCCGCCGGATTTCCGGCCAGCGTGCCAGCGTTTTCATTAAACCGGATGTGCGGCTCGAGCCAGCAGGCCATCCATAACGCGGCACAGGCGATTTTGGCCGGCGACATCGACATCGCCATCGCCGCCGGGGTCGAAAGCATGACGCGCGTTCCGATGGGAAGCGACATGGGGCGGTTCAGCCGCCAGCTGACAAATCGGTACAACATCGTGCCGCAAGGGATTTCTGCGGAGATGATCGCGAAAAAATGGGGATTGTCTCGGGAAGAGCTTGATGCGTTTTCCTTGCAAAGCCATGAAAAAGCGGCGGCGGCAACCGACCGCGGGATGTTTGAGCGGGAAATCATTCCGCTTGACGTGCCGGGCGAGGAGGGGACGGTGTCCTTCACCCGCGACGAAGGGATTCGGCGCGACACCTCGCTCGAAAAGTTAGCGGCGTTAACGCCGTCATTCCAGCCGAAAGGCGGCGTCATCACCGCCGGCAATTCCAGCCAAGTCAGTGATGGAGCGGCCGGCGTGCTGCTCATGTCGGCAGAAAAGTCGGCAGCGCTTGGCTTGCGGCCTAGAGCCCGCATCGTCGCCCGCGCGGTCGTCGGCGAAGATCCGGTCATGATGCTCACCGGCATTATTCCCGCGACGAGAAGCGTTTTGCAAAAGGCCGGTTTGCGCCTCGATCAGATGGATGCGATCGAGGTCAATGAAGCGTTCGCTTCGGTCGTCAAGGCGTGGGAGCGAGAACTCGAACCGGATATGACAAAGGTCAATCCGCGCGGAGGGGCGATCGCCCTCGGCCATCCGCTTGGCGCGAGCGGCGCCCGGTTGATGACGACGCTGCTCCATGAGCTTGAGGACATGGACGGGAAATACGGATTGCAAGTGATGTGCATCGGCTTTGGCATGGCAACCGCCACGATCATCGAGCGGCTGTAAGCAGAAAGGAGGGAAGCGGGTTGCACGCATCACTCGAAACGGCCAAGCCAAAACCAGTGCGCGACTTTGCGGCCATTGGCGCCGCCATTGAAGAGGAGCTGGCTGCCATTACGGCGGGAAAACGGCGGCGGAAAATCATCGCTGTGCTTGTCAAAAACGGGCTTGGCATGGTGCTTGGCGACGCCATCACCCGCAAGCTGCGAGGAAACGAGGGAGACAAACAATATTTGCACCATATCGGCCGGAGGCTGCGCCTAGCGTTTGAGGAGCTCGGCCCGACGTTCATCAAGCTCGGGCAGGTGCTTGTTACAAGGCAAGACTTATTGCCAGAGCCGATTACGCTTGAGCTGGAGAAATTGCTTGACCGGGTGCCGCCCATTGAGTTTGCCAAAATCGAGTACATTTTGGAGCGGGAGCTGCCTGACGGCTTGGAGACGTTTGAATGGATTGAGGAGGAGCCGCTCGGTTCGGCGTCGCTCGCCCAAGTGTACAAAGCCAAATTAAAAGACGGACCCGTTGTGGCTGTCAAAGTCGTGCGTCCGACGGTCGAAAAGCTGTTTCGGACCGATATCGCCATCATTAAAAAAATGGCCGACCGCCTGCAAAAGCGGCTGCCGCCCGAACTACAGGCTGCCCTTGACCTCGGGGGGCTCGTGCAAGATTACTACAGCAGCGCCATGGATGAGCTTGACATGACGGAAGAAGCAAGAAAAATGCAAGAAATGAAGCAAAAGTACGAAAGGAGGGCTGAACATGTCACGGTTCCGCACGTGTATGAAGCGACGAAAAACGTCTTGATCATGGAGTACATTGACGGTTGGCTCATTAAAGACTTCCCTGTCGATGTTCTCACCTTCGAAGATCGGGTCAACATCATGATCGATCTTGTCCATCATTACGTGCAAACGATGCTTGACGGCCATTACCATGCGGATGCCCACGGTTCCAACATTATGATCGACAAGCGGACGAAAAAGGCGGTCATCATCGACTGGGGGATGACCGGGCGGATGGACAGCGTGATGGCGCAAATTTTGATGCGTGTCATTTTGCACATCCAGCTCAACCAGGCGGAAGACGCCGCCGAAGTGTTTATGGAACTGATGTCGCCCACCATTTACACCGATGTTGTCAAATTGAAAGATGAACTGCGGACGTTGACGTTAAACTATGTGTCCGCCCATCAAGGGAGCAGCCGCTACAACTATGGCCGCCTCGTCCTTGAAGCGACGGCGATCGGGCTCCGCAACTACTGCAAAGTCCCGAACGGCTTGGCGCTTTGGGCGAAAGGATTTTCCGCCACCGAAGGGACGGCGCGCTGGATTTGCCCGGAAATTTCGTACGGCGAAGTCGTTGAGGCGTATGAAATTCCGATTTTAAAAAGCATCCTCGGAAAGCGCTTTAATTTTCGCGCCAACGCGAGTCTTGTCGCTGAAACGGCGGAAATGATCGCCACCTTCCCGCGCCGGTTCAACAAAGTGTTGGAGACGATGGCCGAAAACAAATGGCGCATGACCGTGCAAGTCCAAACCGACCCGGTGACGCGCAATACGCTCAATCAAATCGCCAACCGGCTGGCGCTTTCCCTCATCGCGTTTGCCATCATTATGGCCACCGGGTTTATTGTCGCCAGCATCCCGGGCGGAACGTTTCTCGGCATGGGCAAAACGACGATCGCCAACATCGGGTTGGCCGCTTCTGTCATCTTGGTCGTTTTCCTTGGCTGGCGGCTGTTCCGGACGCGCAAACAGCGGCCGCGATTTTAAAGAGGGAGGAAGGAACATGCGCGAGGAACAAGAAGAGCTGACGATGTCAAAGCGTATCGAGGCGTTTTACCGGCAAAGCGGCGGACCGGGCAACCCGACCATTCGCCGGTTGCTGGATAAGCATTTGCTTTATGGAAAGGATCATGGCATTCCAGGAAAACGGGAAGAATTCGAAGACGCGTTTCGTGAGGTGTTTTTGCAAGATCATTCAACACGCTCGCTTATTCTCGGTTTTTTTAAGCTGAAATCAGCGCTCAAGCAGGAATGGGACGCCTATTTGGATGCATTGCGGGGCCGCGGCATCCGTGAAGAGGAAGCGGATATGGCCAGCAAGCGGGCGTAATGGGCGGATGGAAAAGGAGGGAACGACATGGCAAAAGCCGCAGTATTGCACCGCTACGGGGAGCCGCTGTCAATCGAAGAACTGGATTTGGCAAGCCCCAAGCGCGGGGAAGTCAAAGTGAAAATGAAAGCGGCGGGCCTTTGCCATAGCGATTGGCATGTGGTTCAAGGGCAATTGCCGCTCCCGCTTCCCATTGTGCTCGGCCACGAAGGAGCGGGCATTGTCGAGGAAGTCGGGGAAGGGGTGACAAGTGTCAAACAAGGCGACCATGTGGTGCTCAATTGGGTGCCGTCATGCGGGACGTGCAGCTACTGCCGCACCGGGCGGCCCGATATGTGCGAGGAGGCGGCTCGACTGACGGCGACCGGCACGCTGCCGGATGGGACGACGCGCTTTTCGCTGCGTGGGAAACCAGTCTATCAATTTTTAACCGCCGGAGCGTTCAGCGAGTACACCGTCGTGCCGGAACAGGCAGCCATCCCGATTCGCCGCGATGTGCCGTTTGAGTTGGCGGCGTTGATCAGCTGCAGCGTCATGACCGGGGTGGGAGCGGTCATTCATACAGCGCAAGTGCGCCCGGGCAGCACAGTCGCTGTGATTGGCGCCGGCGGCGTCGGATTCAACATCATTCAAGGAGCCGCGTTAGCGGGGGCGAAACAAGTTATTGCCATTGATGTCGTCGATGAAAAATTGGCGATGACGAAAACGTTCGGGGCGACGCACACCGTAAACGCCCGCGAGGACGATGCCGTCAGCGCCGTGCTCGACTTGACCGACGGCATCGGCGTCGACTATGCGTTTGAAGCGATCGGCCGCCCGGAGACGATGGCCGACGCGTACAACATGACAAGAAAAGCGGGAACGACGGTCATCGTCGGCATCGCCGCGCCGCATGAAACGGTGGAGATCAACGCCTTTTCGCTGCCGTCCCAATCCAAAACGTTGACCGGTTCTTGGCTTGGCCAAGGCAATCCGCCGGTTGACTACCCGAAGCTGCTTGATTTGTACGCGGCGGGCAAGCTGAAGCTCGAACCGCTCATCAGCGCCGTCTATTCGCTCGACCAAATCAACGACGGATTCGCCGCCCTAAAGAGCGGGCAAAACATTCGCGGCATCATCCGCTTTGATGAATAAAAAAGAGGGCCGCAGCGCCTTGGTCCATCGATGCTTAGAGGGAGGGGGATATGCATGCCGGTGTTTCAAAGTGAGCAGGAAGTATACGACGTTCTCGGCCGCTTTTTTGAGCGCGTGGCCGAAACGGAAGAGTCAAAAGAATTGATTGCGGCGACGGAGATAGGATCTGGATATGACGCGTTTGTCCAATACATTTTCCATAAGCCGGAAGCGAAAATTACATGGGCGCAGGAAAATGGGAAACTGAAAATCGTCTGCGGCGAAACAGCGTTGCGCCCGGAGCTCATTTTTGAGCAGACGGCTGATGTGGGGCATAAATTTTGGCTCGGACAGCTCGACTTGCAGCAGGCGCTCGCCCGCCAGCAAATCAAAGTGCAGGGGCCGCTTGTGAACGCGTTGAAAGTGCTGCCGCAGCTAGATGCCATTTACCCGGCGTACCGCGAATATTTGCAGGAAATCGGGCGGAGCGACTTGTTGCCATAGCAGGCGAGCTTGGGAATGCATGGCGGGATGTCGCCAGGGGCGCTGTAAGCACTTGAAAATGCGCTGTCTCAATCGGCTTTGCGCCCGATATAGTGGTTGGGAAAGGAGAGACGACGATGATTTCTGTGCAAACAACAGAAGCTGGTTTATGGATTGGCGGCGAATGGAGGCCGGCGGCGGATGGCGCGATGTTTGACGTCATCGACCCGGCGACAGGCCAAGTGACGGCCCGTGTGGCCAACGCCGGGGAAAAAGATGTCGACGCGGCGGTCGCCATCGCCGAAGAGGCGTTTTCGGACCGGCGTTGGCTGTCGATTCCGCCGCTCGAGCGCGGGCGCATCTTGCGGCGCATCGCCGAACTGATCCGCCAGCATCATTACGAGCTGGCGCAACTCATGACGCGGGAAAACGGCATGCCGATCAATCAAGCGTTGTTTATCGAAATTCCGCTTGCCGCCGACTGCTTCGACTTTTTCGCCTCGCTCGTCGTCAAGCCGCAAGGGGAGGTGCTGCCGTTTTCCGTCGCCGGCTCGGCGCCGGATTATATGGCGTGGACGATGAAGGAGCCGATCGGGGTGGCTGGGCTCATCACCCCGTGGAACTTTCCGCTGCTGATGCCGACTTGGAAAATCGCCCCGGCGCTGGCGGCGGGCTGTACGATGGTGTTAAAACCGGCGCCGGAAACGCCGCTGACGGCGTTGAAGCTTGCTGAGATTTGCCATGAGGCCGGCGTGCCGGAAGGCGTCGTCAACGTCCTGCCTGGACTCGATGAGGCCGGAAAAGCGCTCGTCCGCCACCCGGGCGTGCCGAAAATCGCGTTTACCGGCGAGACGGAAACCGGGCGCCACATCTTGCAAACGGCCGCTCCCCACATTAAGCGGGTGACGCTGGAGTTGGGCGGGAAGTCGCCGAATATCATCTTTGCGGACGCGGATCTCGAACAAGCGGCGAAAAGCGCGCTGTTTGGCGTGTTCTACAACTCAGGGCAAGTGTGCCAAGCAGGAAGCCGCATTTTAGTCGAACGGCCGGTTTACGAAACGTTTGTCGAGCTGTTGGCCAACAAAGCGAAAAAGCTGAAAGTCGGGCCCGGCACGGATGCGCGCAGCGACCTTGGCCCCGTCATCAGCCGGGAGCAATACGAGAAAGTATTGCGCTACATTGACATCGGCAAGCGGGAAGGGGCGAGGCTTGCCGCTGGAGGGGGCGTGCCCGAGGGGTTTGGTGGCGGATATTTCATTGAACCGACCGTCTTTGCCGATGTATCGCCATCGATGTGCATCGCCCGTGAAGAAATTTTCGGACCGGTCGCCGCTGTCATTCCATTTCAAGATGAAGAGGAAGCCGCCTCCATTGCCAACGATACGATTTACGGCTTGGCTGCAGCGGTTTGGACGAATGACATCAAACGGGCGCTCCGCTTAGCGCAGCGGGTGAAAAGCGGAACCGTGTGGATCAACACGTACCAAGTGCTGTCGCCGACCGCGCCGTTTGGCGGTTATAAGCAGAGCGGCCTCGGCCGTGAGCTTGGGATGCAGGCGCTTGAAGCGTATTTAGAGACGAAAACGATCATTTGCGATGTGAACGAACGGCCGATGACATTGTTTTAAGGAGGGGAACCCGATGGTCCACCATAACGGATTTCATAAGGAGGGGAAAACGATGGTTCGCCATGACGGATTTCATAAGGAGGGGAAAACGATGGTTCGCCATGACGGATTTCAAACGGTGAAAGGAACGATCGATTGGGAGCATCCGATGTACAAATTGTATGAAAAAGCGAAGCGGAACGGGAAATGGAACCCGGCGGACATCGATTTCAGCCAAGATAAAGAAGATTTCGCCCGTTTGACAAGCGAAGAAAAGATCGTGGCGTTGCCGCTCGTTGCCGGCTTTTCCGCTGGGGAGGAGGCCGTGACGCTCGATATTTTGCCGATGACCAACGCCCTCGCGCGCCAAGGGCGGCTCGAAGATGTGATGTTTTTGACGACGTTTATGCATGATGAAGCGAAACATGTCGAGATGTTTTCCCGATGGCAGCAGGAAGTCGGCATCGGGGCCATGGACTTGTCCGTCTTCCATAACGACCATTATAAACGCATTTTTTACGAAGCGCTGCCGGAAGCGATGAACCGGCTGTACACCGATGATTCGCCGGAAGCAGTCATCCGCGCCGCCACGGTATACAACATGATCGTCGAAGGGACGCTCGCCGAATCGGGTTATTACACGTTCCGGCAAATTTACAAAAAAGCCGGGCTGTTCCCTGGCCTTTTGCAAGGCATCGACTATTTGAACATGGACGAAGGCCGCCATATCCAATTCGGCCTTTACACGATCCAGCGGCTCGTCAATGAAAATGAGCGGTATTACGACTTGTTCATCCAATATATGGACGAATTATGGCCGCATGTCGTCGGCTATGTCGCCTATTTGACCGAGCTCGGAAAGCGCCAGCAGCAGCTCGCCCGCACATATGCGCTCGAGATCGACTATGACATGCTGAACAACTATGTCGTCAAACAGTTCAACATTCGCAAAAAACAAATCAGCCGAGCGAAACGGTATGACAGCGTCGAGGAGTTGGAGAAGGCGATCGCCGATTCCGATTCATAAGAAGTCACGCAGGCGGGCTCGCCCCGCCTGCCCGCTTCAAAAGCGGGGCGCACCCAGAATGGAGCGCGGAAGCAACGGTTGGGGTCTCATGGCCAAAAGCGGTTCTCGTTTTCCTGTTTTCTTCGGCTGGGGATCAACCACCGTTTCCCTTAGGCAAAGCAAGATGATGGGAATCGATGTTTGCGAGGAAACAAGGTATTTATTTTGGGGGGAATAGGAATCACTGAACGCTTGTCGGAATGTACAGAAAGAAAAAATGAATGGAAAAACAGGGGGGCATGGATGATGGGGAGCTTGTTTACGGTCAATACGAAACGGTTTGCCATTGCCGGTGGAGCCGGCTTCGCCGCTTTAATCGCGCTGCTGGCGATGCTGCTTTTGTCAGGAACGGCGTTTGCCGCATTTCCGCTGTCTGGGGTCGGCGGGTTTACAATCAGCGCGGACAAAATCACGGGAACAGGGTTTAAGCTGTATCCGGCCATCGGCGAAACAGAACAAAGAGGTGCATGGGGACAAGGCGCCATTGACTTGGCAACAGCCGATATTACGAACTTGGTGTTGACGAAAAACATCAACACCGAATCTGCTCTCGGTGCTTATGGCATTAAAAGCATTGACGTCGTCGTCACCGGCGGCAATGTCAGCGGGCAAAATTTGAAACTGCGCGTTACAGGCATTCAAGCGGCTAGTACGTCATTTACGGGGCTAGAGGTGCAAGAACATAAAACCGACAACCCGCTCAATGTCATCGATTTGAGCGCGCCGAGCTTGACGCTTGAAAAACCGAGCTTGAATACGCACTATTTGTCGGCAGGATCGATTACCATTCCAAACATGAAGCTGAAAGTCGTCGCGAATATGAAAGACGGCAGCCGCGTCGGTGATTTTTAATCCGTCTTGATCATTTCTTATTTGGACCGTTCATTTCCTATTCCTCCCAAAATGAATAGGAACAAACATTCCTGTCATCTTGTTTCCGAAAAACGAAACAACGTGGTTCGCGTCTGGCGCAGCTGGGCGATGAATGTTTGAGTCATAGTCGTCTATGAAAGCTTTACAAAGTCCATCGCATTGAGCATTGTGTAGCATTCTCAAAGCCGGATCCTTTTCTGACCAACACCCGTCAAAAGTGTGAAAGGGACATTAGGGAGGCCAAGACAAAAAGAACAAGGAGGAAAGACGATGAGAAAGATGGGCGAGATCGTGCAGATGGTGATCGTCGGTGCGTTGACAGGAGCGTTTATTGGCGGGATTGTCATCGGAGGAGGGATGGATGGGGCGCTATGGGGGGGCTTGGCCTTGGCTGTCGGTCTGGCGCTGATTGTTTGGCCGCTTCAAGACCGCCCGTCGGTGCTGTCGCGGATAAAATACGGAACGGTGGCCTTTTTGCCAGGAGTGTTCGTCGGCGGCAGCCAATGGGTATCGCTCGGGGCCATCGGTGCGGTGGCAGGAGGGATGGCAAGCAGTGTATTGTTTGCGATTCTTTTTCATAACATGATTGTCCGCCATGAAGAACAAGGGCGTTACGTCCGCACTTTGCTCCATTATTTGTGGATGTTTTTTGGAGGATCAGTTGGGACGTTTCTGGCTTTGAACGCCATCGGCGTCGCCGAACGGTCGTTTCCGTGGCAATCGTGGGTGCAATCGGCGCCGCTTGTCGTCCTTATGGCGATCATCATCGCTCTTGCATTGGGGGGATGCGTGGTTTGCGCCAGCTGGCATAAACGGCGGACGGAAACGTGGCGGCAAGCGTGGGCGGCCGCCCGACGGGGGGGAGCGGTGTTGCTTTTGGCCGCTGGGGTTAGCGTGGTCGTCGTTTCGCTTCTCCACTTCGGTTTTTTGTCTGTCCATACAGCTGTCCGGTGGATCGGCCCGCTTGGTTCGTACGCCCTCGGCTGGGGGGTTCCGTGTTCTTTCGGCTATTTGCTCGCTGCCAATCGCTATCGGCCTGTGCTGGGCTCGGCGTTGGCGATCGCAGGGGCGGTGTTTGTATTAATCGTTGGAATTAGCGTATTTCCCATGTTATTGCTTCCTGGAAGCGGGCTGATGTGGGCTGGGCTGGTGACTGGGCTGGTGATGATGGTGCTGGCGGTGCTGAGCATCATCAAACCGGACAGCCATGTCGTGCTCGGCAGCTTTCTCATCCTCACTTCTATCCTTTCCTTCATTGGTGCGGCGGGCGGCCTCATCATCGGGGGCGTCATCGGCTTGCTTGGCGGTGCTCTCGTGGCTGGATGGAACGGACAGAAAGAGCAGTCGGCCGACAGCGATTATCCGTCTTCCCCCCCACCGCTTCCTCCACATTCGCCAACGATGACGGGATAGAGGAAGGAGAAAATGAACGATGGGGCGAATCAAATGGAAGAAAATCATCCTTCTTGTTCTGCTGCTTCTTCTCTGCCTGCCGCTTGGCGGAACGCATTCGTTGGCGGCGGAGGAGGAAAAAGGATTTGTCATTCACGCTGACAAAGTGGTAGGCATTTTGGATTTAGGAGGGATCATTCTCGGTTCGCCGAAAGTGATTGTCGGGAAACTGCCCATTGCGTTTATTCAAGCGGACATCAGCGGATTGTCGATGGAGCAGGTCATCGACACGCCACAAGGAACAATGGTCTTATCGATTCGTTCAGGCGGAAAGGCGAGCGCCACATGGATGAAACTGGATGTGACGAAACTAACATTCGGCGGCCTTTGCTTTGATGGCTTTCCCATTAAGCAGTGCCTGAAAGACGTCACCTTGGTGGTGACAAAATTGACAGCGTCGCGCCTTTCCATTCCGGATATGTCTTTATCCACATCGTTCGATGGCGCCGCCATAGCGCAAGCGGAACGACAACAAAACGCACTCGAACAAACCGATGTCGCGAAAGAAGCGGAGCGGCTTATTTGGCAGCTCGACGAACAGCAGCAAGGCGACGACAGCGCGGCGCAAATGGTGAAAACGCTGCAGGCGGACGTTCCGGCGCTCGCTGAGCGGGTGAAGGAGCGGGAGAACGAATGGAGGAGCATCGAAGAAAAACGAGGTGGTCTCGCCAGCTCCCTCGAACAGCTGGAAGCGCAAATCGCGGACAAACGAACGGTGGGAAGCGGCGAAAGGAAGCAGTATGAAACGATTCTTGCCGGTTGGCGCGAGCTGAAACAAAAAGGAGAAGAACAGCTGGCCGCAACAAACCAAGACGTGGCGGCGTGGGAGAAACAAAAGAACGTATTGGAGAAAGCGGCGGCTTATGTGACGGAAAAGCTGAAGCTCGGGGAGCAATCGGAAGCGATGAAAGCGATCTCTTCCTTGCGCGTCTTCCTCGAAGCGATCCAAAACCAGCTCGATGGGCAAGTGAAGACCGGTGAGATTTGGCAGGAAGGAATGTGGCAGCTCGAACGTCGGCTCGGCGCGCTCGCCGAGTGGTTCGACAAGCAAAACCAATCGGAGGAAAGTGGGATGGCAGAAGAAAACCAACCTTCCTCGGGGCAAAGTGTTCCGTCTCCCGATGGGAGCGGAGAAGGAAACCCGCCACCGAGCGAAGCAAAGCCATAAGGCGCGACAAGCAGCTGTCTCAAATGGTGGTTCTTCTTTCAACAAAGCACGACATATCATTTTCCAGTAGCTGTTTGATACGTATATGCCGGAATAAGAAAAGGTGTCCCGATCCTTTTGGGACACCTTCGCTTCCTTTGAGGGGGGAGTGCCCCCGTTTTTCGACAAGAGCGATCGTTGCCTGAAAATAAGGATGCGCCATTGTCAAATAATCCCGTCGCGGATCGCTTTGACAATCGCTTCCGTCCGATTTTTGGCGTTCATTTTTTGCAAAATGGCCGAGACGTAATCACGCACCGTATACTCGCTCAAATGGAGCCGCTTCGCTGCTTCATACGTGGACGCCCCTTCGGCGACAAGCTTCAACACTTCGATTTCCCGCGGTGACAAATGGGGCGTCGATGGGGCGATTTCCGGACGCCCGCCGCTAAATTTAGCTAGGATTTCCCCGGCGCTTTGGCCGAATTTCATCACGGCGGTATAAATATCATTTGACAATTGAAACGGCGTTCTCGGGCCGCAATCCAAAATGGCCGCGCCGATGAGACGGTTTTCTGACGGAACGTAGATCGGGGCGATGACGATCGACTCCAGCTGGAACTGTTTTACATATTTCGCCGGCAACCCTTGAGAGGCGCGGGGAACATAAATGGGCGGCGCGTTCGTCATATGGCGGCCAAGCAATTGCAACTGTTGGATGTACTGTTTGATGACAGGAAGGCTGTCGATATGTTCA
>NZ_MVKA01000031.1:0-44297 GCF_002042905.1 Geobacillus sp. LEMMY01 | reverse complement strand
TTTTTCCCGACCGTGACGGTCGTCGAATCCACCACCCGAAGCGGTTTGGGAAACCGAAGCGAGCGGCGGGTTTGGCGGTTGCACTTGGAAATGATCAACGCCAACAAGCGTTTCATGATGTCATAGGGAACTTCTTTCGCTTTCTTGGATACTGTGGAATAATGGAATCGCGGCAATCCATACAGAGGCCCCACATCGGCTCCGTGGCGAAAGCTTTTCCATTGATGCATGGCGGCCAGCAGGAAGAAGTGAATCAACTCGCGCAACGGAAAGGTTCGAGACGAATCACGATACCCAACCGCTTCGGCAATCAGTTGAATCTCTTCATCCGAAACAAGTTTTTGCATCAAATTCGGGAGTGTGGTATGCCCGAGTTCGACAGTTTTGAGGTCATTTTAGGCAAATGGAAATGACCAAAATGCTGTTATATCAAGGGTTTCGTGATGCGGATCCTAGGAAAAAACGCCAAATTTCATAGGCACACGACTTGACAATTTATTCTTTTAAAAAGCCCAATATCGTTTATCATATAGGCACGTACATACGACGAGTCACACGCAAAAACAAAGACGGAACGACCGTGGCCTATCTCCAGCTTGCTCACAACGAATTGGGATCCGAAGGCCAAATATGCGAAAGCGAAGGTGATGGATTCGTTCGAGTGCGAAGACGAGGTGGATTGTGCTGTCTTGGAGCGTTTGGCCAAAAGTTGCGATTCCTTTCCCCTGACTCATGAATCATATCCGAAAGTAAGAGACGGGTGTGAGCGTCTCATGCTTGGACATTTTTCTTCCAAAAACGGAGACCTTTCTCAACGAACCGAACTAACGGCCAAACAGGCTCAACTCTTTGTGGCTCTAGGGCTGGAGCCTCCTCTGAAGATCCTAGGCATCCATCCTCGCGCCTAGATACACGCCCAAAGTGTGCCCAAATGTCTCTCGTCCCTTTTGCATCAAGGGGCGAGAGGCATTTTGTTTGCCTAGTGACTGTCGAACTCGGGGTATGCTTGTTCATAGAGAGCACCTCCTGGGTTTGTTTGTGTCGCTACTCACATTCTACAGGAAAGGTGCTCTTTTTTCTATACCCTTTGGATTTTATTGGATAATCAACACGCCTGACCAATAAAAATCATTTTTTATGTTTAACTCACATTTCGCACCCTGAATAAAAATTCGAAATAAGCCCGATTTAACCGAATAAAAATTAATTATTTTACAATTTTTGTATAAAAAATTATTTTTATGCGAATATCCAGGTTGTTTTTTGTATATTATGCAAAGGTTGCGAAATATGAGTTTAATATAAAAAAAGTAAAAATAAATGCAAAAAAGCAAAAATATACTTGAATTGCGTTAATTTACATATTATAATATAAATAACAAATATTATAATCATTTTAAAAATAAAAAACAAAAAAGGGATATAAATAAGCGCTAAGCGCTTATTTATATACATACAATCTAAAGGGGGGAGAATAATGGCAAAAGCAAAAAAAGAATACAAACGTCCAACTGTTAAATCAGCAAAAGGACCATCTTTACAGTGCAACTAATTTAACAGGAGGAGGGCAACTATAGTTGACCTCCTCTTAATTTGCAATAGTAAAGGAGGATAATATGAGCCAAAACTTAGAAAGTTTAATACCATATATAGAAAAGATAAAAAAAATGAAGTTTAGGGAAGATCTAGGACTATTGTTCGAAAGTAATACTGGTATCATTCACAGAGTAGATGGAGACATAGGTGTGTTAATATTATCTTTAATTCGTCAAAATCATGATATTAACTATATCAAAAATTACATTTTACAAGAGTATGATGTTCAAGAAGAGGAGTTAATAGATGATATATTTGTATTTATATCAAATATTTGTGAACATAAGGAAAAAGTATGGGAGTGGGACATTGAAAAAAAGCATAATAAATTACTAGAATTCCCTCTTCGCATTGAAATAGAGGTAACTTCCCTATGCAACTGGAATTGCGGATTCTGCTACAATGTCTGGAAAATTGATCCTAATCTTAGTGATGAGGATGTTCAAAAGAAAATAAAAATGTTGCCACAAAAGCATCTTCCCAAAGAAACAGTCTTTAAGATTCTAGATGAATGTAATGAAAACGGTTGTTTCATAGTGCGATATAGTGGGGGAGAAACTTTATTGCATCCTGATATAGAGGAAATTCTTGAATATGGGGGGAGTTTGGGTCTTTATCAAGTAGTGTTTACAAATGGTCATTTTATAACACCTGAACGTGCAGAACGTTTTAAAAAATACAATGTGGGCACGGTTTTAATTTCTTTACATGGTGATAAGAGACTACATAATTTGCTAACTGGACATAAGATGGCTTATCAGAAAGCAGTCAGTGCGATTGAAACTCTTGTAAAGACAGGAATTGAAGTTGTTGTAGAGCTGACTTTAGTAAAAGAGAATTTTAACAGCGCAATTGATGTAATGAAAGATGCGTATAATAGAGGAGCTAGGTATTTTAGTGTTATGAGATATGTACCAACTGGAAAAAATGATGATAAATACGGCGTGCCCATTGAAAATATGCTGCCACTAATGAAACAGATTGACGAATTACAAAAACAATATGATGATTTAGTAATTGCTTGGCCATGTGGTCAAAAAATGTGCACTTCAATAGAGGATTCTCCTCTAAGTGCCGATGATCCGACCTTACCTTTAAGAAAACGCCAATTATCAGGGCACTGTGAAGCTGGTTTGGTTTGGGGGAGTATATCTTTTAATGGTAAGTTAAGACATTGTCCACATAGCAATGTATATTTTGGTGATGTAACGACAGACGGGATAAAAAGTATATGGAATAAAATGACAAAGAAAGTTTCCGAGGTACTTACACCACGTAATACATGTATGGGTTGTAGTGAGTTATATAGTTGTAGAGGTGGATGTCATTTACCTTACTTTTTTGAACCTTCTTCATCTGCAAAGTCGCAATGTTCAGTTTAATGATTTAGGGAGGTTGAATTTTATGTTGACGTTAATTATAGGGGATAAACAATTTTCCTCTTGGTCCATGAGAGCATCTATTATTCTAAGAGAGAGAAAAATACCTTATAGGGAAATTATTGCTGGACTCGATTGGCCTATTAAATTTACTAAAAATGGAATAATTCCAATAAAAGATAAGGACGATTATGACTTGCCTAAAGAACCTGCATCTGGTTGTGGATGTCAAATAACCCAACTATTGAACATTGATGATACACAGTTAATAGAAAATAGTATTGTAGAGCATTTACCAAGAGTACCTATTTTAATAGATCCCGAAACAGGTGCTGTAATTTGTGATGTTTTAGCTATATCTGAGTATTTGGAAGAAAATTTCAAGGATTATCCTAGCCTTTTGAGTGATGATATCGTAAAGAGAAGTGATATTCGAGTTTTTAGTAGTCATATTCATGCTGATTTATTACCATTAATGAGTGGAATGTCTTATGCTAACTCATTTAGAAAAAATAATCAAAAAGAAATACCTAATGATGCTTTAGAACAGTTAAAAGAGACTTTGGAATTATTAGAGAATACTTTGGCCCGAAAAAAAGCAAAAGGTTGGACAGGGGAATTTTTATTTGGAGACTTCTCTTTAGCTGATGCAATGTTTGCACCAATTGCTCAACAAATTCGAGGATGGAATATAAAAGTTACAAATAACGAAGTCAACAACTATTTAGATTCATTGCTTAATAGGGAATCCATAAAATTATATTTAGAGGAAGCGAAACAACCATATAAATTACTGGAAGAGGCAAAAGAAAATTCTCCTACTTGGATTGCAAGACACTATAGAATTTGGGAAGAAATAAGGATGATTCATAATTGTGAAAACGATGTATATCATATTTTAGAAGATGATGTGGGTTTATTATTCTTTAATTTGGCATTTAAAGGATATTCTAAAGAAGAGATAGCAAAAACTGTTTTAAATGAGTACGATGTCGATGAAAAAACGATATTGAAAGATATAGAAGATTTCTTCAATAAGATACATCCGAACAGAGTTGTAGAAAATAGCTTAATTGATGTTTTGTAGCGAGGTTTTTAACAATGAAAAATTTATTAAAAAATTTCCAAATAGGAATCGCAGAAATATTAAGACTTCTATCTACAGAAATATTAATGATTTTAATTCCTATTTTAGGTATCAATATATTAAATTTAAATAACTCATCTATTGGTTTTGCTATTTCTTTATCATCAATTGGATTTTTGATATTTGGTTATATAGCAGGTTTAATAGCCGATTCGTGGAACAGAAAATATATGATGGTAACTCTTCTACTTATTAAATCTCTTCTATTTGGTATGTTTGCATATTTAGCATTATCTTCAAATTTAACTAAGTTAAATTATTTTTTAATAATTTTTTTAATAGGACTAGTCATAGTAATTATAGAAACTACTTTAACAGCATGGATTCCTGATATTTATAGTAAGGATGAATTAGCAGGAATTAACAGCTTACTCCAATTTTCTAGATCTAGTGCCAATTTATTAGGTCCAGCATTAGGTGGAGTAGTTATAGGGATTTTTGGAGAAGAGTTGACAATGACATTTATTTCATGCTCATTATTAATAAGCTCGATTCTAATGTTAGGTATTAAAAATTCAAATAAGGTGACAGTAGAACGCACAAGAAAAATAAACATTATAAAGAATATAAAATATATCTTAAAAAACAATATCTTAAAGTCCATAGTTCTTACTACCAGTACTATTAATTTTTCAATGTCAATGTACGGAGCAATTGTTATCATTTTTTTAATTAAGGATTTGAAGCTTAGTGAATCTTTAACTGGCATAATTTTGTCCTTAGGAGGAGTCGGAGCATTATTAGGGTCTTTTATTACCCCAAGATTGATAAAAAAATTTGATGTGCTGTCAGTTATGATTTTTGGTCCCATCATACCGAGTTTTGGTCTGCTTTTTATGGGATTTTCTTATGGAAAAGCAGGAATATTTGTTTTTATAACAGGTATAATTTTCTGTTATGCTGCGAGGAGTATAGGTAGTATTGCGAGAATGACGGTTCAACAAATTATACTCCCTTCTCATATAAGGGGGGAAATAAGTGGTGTAATGATGATGATAACATGGGGGATGATACCCCTTGGTTCAATGGTTGGAGGTTTAGTGAGTGATATATTAGGGTTGAGAACTGTCTTGATTTTAGCAGGGATACTCTTAATATTTTCAAACTTTTGGATGATAAATTCCGATATAAGAAAGTACAGAAACATACTATCCGATGATCAAGTAGTTTTGTAAGAGAAAAAAATGATTGCTTACTGTCAACAACGATTTAAAATTGACTCTTAAGTTCTTTTGGTGAAAAAGCCAAGATACTTGAGAATGAGAAGCTAAAAAATTCGAATTGCACACTAATTTTCCCAATTAGCTCCCTCTATCACCAATATTGCATAAGAGCCATTTTATCACCGTTGATTACAGCTATCTGAAACCGGTAAGCCTGGAACAGCCGAATACACTGTTATGTATGACTATAAAGGCGAAAGTGAACTATATACATGCTCATTGAAAAATTAACATTTGCCTTCTCCTGCAACTAACTTCCTCCCCCCATGGCTCAGCTTGCAGATTGAGCCTACAGGATCTTTGGAGGAAGTGCTGCAGCGCTTAGGGTGTGCAGGATAACGGAGAGGTTAACTCTTCATGTTGCATGTATATAGGTACTAACGCGAGCTTTATGTTCCAATGTGGAAAATTAATTAATAAACGAATGCAGCCTACTCGTTTTGAGTAGGCTCTTTTTTGTTCATCATAAAAAAGAGGGCGGAGTAAGACTCCGGCCTTCTTGATGAGCCATAACACGAAAATATGGGTATTTTCCTATATTTATTGAAATATTACAATACACAATTATGTATCAGAAAATTCTTTTTGTTAAATTGAGTAATCGGATTTCTTAATTTACTGGCTATTATGGGATGTGCCGACTGCAATACGTAAGTTTTTTAAAAGTAACTTTAAAGGAAGGCGGATCACTCCGCCTTTTTGCATGGATTTACGCACTGGAGATAATTTTGCACAAATTTTGCACAACACAAAAGAATGTGTCGCTCAAACATTGAAATATCAATGCTTTAGGTATATGGTTATCATCCTGCCGAGGGCGCTATACATGGGAAACGGCTGCGACGGCAGCCGTTTTTCGTTTTGGTTTTAGGGAGCGACAGTATGTCCAAGCTTCACCATCTCGGAAACATCGTCAAAAATTTCTCCTACCCCCTCCCGCTCCCGTCGTGTACAATAAAAGAAAGGGGGGCGTGACGATGAGGGCGGAGTTATGGCAAGAGCAGCGGCTGCAGTTGTCGCTGACAAAGGAACTTGTGCAGGCGATTGAACTGTTGCAATATTCCGCAGTGGATTTGGAAGCGTTTTTATATGAACAGGCGCTGGAAAACCCGTTTTTGGAAATCCGTCGCACCCGGGTGCGGCAACGGCCAAGCCGGACAGAAAGAGACCAAAAGCAATGGCTCGAGAACATTGGCGCCCGCGCAGAGACGCTTGTTGGCCATTTGCTGGGGCAGCTGCCTGCGTTGAAGCTGGCCGATCGGGAAGAGCGCATCGTCCGCTATCTCATTGCCTCGCTCGATGAGGACGGCTATTTGCGCGTGCCGCTTGCCGAGCTGGCGGCGCGGTTTTCCGCATCGGAACAAGAGATGGAACGGGGGCTGCGCCTTGTGCAGTCGCTCGACCCGCCGGGAGTCGGCGCCCGCGATTTGGCGGAATGCCTCTTGCTGCAACTTGAACGTCTTCCTGAGCGCGACGAGCTGGCGGAAACGATCGTCCGTTATCATTTTGTTCCTTTTGCGGAAAAGTCGTGGAAAACGCTGGCCAAGCAGCTTGGCGTCAGCCTTGGCGAACTGCAGCGCGTCTTCGAGCTCATTCGCACACTCGAGCCGCGGCCGGGCATTCACTATTCGAGCGAAACGCCGCCTTTGGTCGTGCCGGATGTCATCGTCACCCGCGGAGCGGATGGAGACTGGATGGCCGCCTATAATGATGACATCCATCCGGAGCTCGGATGGAATCGGGATTACGAGCGGCGCATCGCCGCATCCGGCGACCGGCATGCCGAACAGTTTATCAAAGAAAAATATCGGCAGTTTACATGGCTCGCGAAAAGTTTGGAGCAACGGAAACAGACGCTTCTGCATTTGATGGCTGTCATCATCGACCGCCAGCGCTCGTGTTTGGAGTTTGGGCTTTCGGCGCTCAAGCCGATGACGATGCGCGAGGTGGCCGAGGAGCTCGGCGTTCATGAATCGACGGTGAGCCGCGCGGTCCGGCATAAATATGTGCAAACGCCGTTTGGCACCGTGGAGCTGCGCCGTTTCTTTTCGAATGCCGCGACGGCCGCAGGGGATGAAGCGGCATCGTCCGCCCGCGTGAAAGCGATCATCGAGGCCCTTATTTCCGAGGAAGATCGGCGGGCGCCGCTGTCTGACCAACAGCTTGCTGATTTGCTTCGCGAGCGGCACGGTATCGCCATTTCGCGCCGCACGGTCGCCAAATACCGCGAGCAGCTGCGCATCCCGTCTTCGGCAAAGCGGAGGCAATATATCGGCCTGCCATAGCGGGCGGCCAATCGAAACGGCAACTGCTGTAGAAAGAGAGGAAGAAATGAATGCATATCCGATTGTATACGAAAACGAATTGCCCGCTCTGCGACAAGGCGAAAGCCGTTTTGACGGAGCTGCGGGCGGACTATTCGTTTACGCTGGAAGAAATTGATATTTACAAAGATGATGAACTGCTGGAAAAATATCAGCTGATGATCCCGGTTGTGGAATTGGATGGCGAAGAAATCGGCTACGGAGCGATTGAAAAAGAAGCGGTGAGAAAACGGTTGCGGCGGGCGCAAAACAGTTGAACGGCTATCGTCCTCCTGCTATAATGAAAATGGCGCGGGAGGAATTTTTTATGGCACTGTGGGACATAATATGTCATACCGGGACATGAAACGTCCCTATGTTCAATCGAGGAGAAAGGATCGATGCAACCGTTATTAGAAGCACAAAAAAAGTTATTGCCTGACTTGCTTGACGTTATGCAAAAACGGTATCAAATTTTGCACTCCATTTCGCTCATGGCGCCGATCGGGCGGCGGGCGCTGGCGGCGAGCCTCGGCATGAGCGAACGGGTGCTCCGGTCGGAAACAGAGTTTTTAAAAGGGCAAAACTTGCTTTCCGCCGATGTGTCGGGCATGCGGTTGACTGAGGAAGGTCAGGCGCTCCTTCATACGCTCAATGATTTGATGCGGGAAGCGCTCGGGCTCAAAGAGCTCGAAGCGGCGCTGCAACAGCAGCTGAACATTGAGCGCGTCGTTGTCGTCGCCGGGGATAGCGACCGTTCCCCTTGGGTAAAAAAAGAAATGGGAAGAGCATGTGTCGCCTGCATGAAGGAGCTGCTTGAACCTGGGGACATCGTCGCCGTGGCTGGAGGAACGACGATGGCGGCCGTCGCGGAGATGATGACGCCGGATCCGAAGCTTCACGATGTGTTGTTCGTTCCAGCGCGCGGCGGTCTTGGCGAAGATGTCGAGAACCAGGCGAACACGATTTGTGCGAAAATGGCAGAAAAAGCGATGGGCCGCTATCGGTTGCTGCACGTGCCTGACCAGCTGAGCGATGAAGCGTACGCGTCGCTTGTCGAAGAGCCGGCGGTGAAAGAAGTGCTTGAGCTCATCCAATCATGCCGCATGGTCGTCCACGGCATCGGTGAAGCGGTGACGATGGCCAAGCGGCGGAAGACGCCGCCTGTGGAGATGGAGAAAATCATCGCCCGCCATGCGGTCGCTGAGGCGTTCGGCTACTATTTCAACGAACGCGGCGACGTCGTCCATAAAGTGAAAACGGTCGGCATTCAGCTTGAACACCTCCCGCATGTCGAGCATGTCATCGCCGTCGCCGGAGGGGCGTCGAAGGCGAAAGCCATTCGCGCGTACATGAAACGGGCGCCGCACTCGCTATTGGTGACGGACGAAGGAGCCGCAAAAGCGTTCGTAGGGGAGTAATCTCCCTTGCTGATACAATCCAATCGCAAGGAGGAAAATAAGATGGCAGTCAAAGTGGGAATCAACGGATTTGGCCGCATCGGACGCAACGTCTTCCGCGCTGCATTGAAAAACCCGGATATTGAAGTGGTGGCGGTGAACGATTTAACCGATGCGAATACGCTTGCTCATTTGTTGAAGTACGACTCCGTCCATGGCCGTCTGGACGCCGAAGTGTCGGTGAGCGGCAACAACTTGGTCGTCAACGGCAAAGAAATCATCGTCAAGGCGGAACGCGATCCGGCGAACTTGGCGTGGGGCGAGGTCGGCGTTGACATCGTCGTCGAATCGACCGGCCGTTTCACCAAACGCGAAGACGCCGCCAAACATTTGGAAGCCGGCGCGAAAAAAGTGATCATTTCCGCACCGGCGAAAAACGAGGACATTACGATCGTCATGGGCGTCAACCAAGATAAATACGATCCGAAAGCCCATCATGTCATCTCGAACGCTTCGTGCACGACGAACTGCTTGGCGCCGTTTGCCAAAGTGCTGCACGAACAATTCGGCATCATCCGCGGCATGATGACGACCGTTCACTCGTACACGAACGACCAACAAATTTTGGACTTGCCGCATAAAGACTTGCGCCGGGCCCGTGCTGCAGCCGAATCGATCATTCCGACGACGACCGGGGCGGCGAAAGCTGTTGCGCTTGTTTTGCCGGAATTGAAAGGCAAATTGAACGGAATGGCGATGCGCGTGCCGACGCCGAACGTCTCGGTCGTCGACTTGGTGGCGGAGCTGGAAAAAGAAGTGACGGTCGAAGAAGTGAATGCCGCGTTGAAAGCAGCGGCGGAAGGCGAGTTGAAAGGCATTTTGGCCTACAGTGAAGAACCGCTCGTTTCGCGCGATTACAACGGCAGCACCGCTTCGTCGACGATTGATGCGCTGTCGACGATGGTCATTGAAGGAAAAATGGTGAAAGTCGTTTCGTGGTATGACAACGAAACGGGCTATTCGCACCGCGTCGTCGACTTGGCCGCCTACATCGCCTCGAAAGGGCTGTAAAACCAGCTCGGCATTGAGTTTTCCATCCGTTCAAGTCTATAATAGGAAAATGGAGGGGAGCGGGGAAATGATCCCCACTCCTTTTCCTTTGTCGAAACTGCAGCCAAAAGGGGGCACGAACGATGAACAAAAAGACGATCCGCGACGTTGAGGTGAGGGGAAAGCGCGTCTTTTGCCGCGTCGATTTTAACGTGCCGATCGAGCAAGGCGCCATCACCGATGACACGCGCATTCGCGCGGCGCTGCCGACGATCCGGTATTTGATCGAGCACGGGGCGAAAGTCATTTTGGCGAGCCACCTCGGCCGTCCGAAAGGAAAAGTGGTCGAAGACTTGCGCTTGGATGCCGTTGCGAAGCGGCTTAGCGAGCTGCTTGAACGGCCAGTCGCCAAAACGAATGAAGCGGTCGGCGATGAGGTGAAAGCGGCGGTCGCCCGTTTGAACGAAGGCGACGTGCTCTTGCTTGAGAACGTCCGTTTTTACCCTGGCGAAGAGAAAAACGATCCAGAGCTGGCCAAAGCGTTCGCTGAGCTCGCGGATCTGTACGTCAACGATGCGTTCGGCGCCGCCCACCGCGCCCATGCGTCGACGGAAGGCATCGCCCATTACTTGCCCGCGGTGGCCGGATTTTTGATGGAAAAAGAAATCGAAGTGCTCGGCAAGGCGCTGTCCAACCCGGACCGCCCGTTTACGGCGATCATCGGCGGCGCGAAAGTGAAAGACAAAATCGGCGTCATCGACAATTTGCTCGATAAAGTCGATAACCTGATCATCGGCGGCGGGCTGGCGTATACGTTCGTCAAAGCGCTCGGCCATGACGTCGGCAAGTCGCTGCTTGAGGAGGACAAAATCGAACTCGCCAAATCGTTTATGGAAAAGGCGAAAGAAAAAGGCGTCCGTTTTTATATGCCGGTGGACGTCGTCGTCGCCGACCGGTTTGCGAACGACGCCAATACGAAAGTCGTCGCCATCGACGCCATTCCGAACGATTGGGAGGCGCTTGACATCGGCCCGAAAACGCGCGAATTGTACCGCGATGTCATTCGTCAATCGAAGCTGGTCGTCTGGAACGGCCCGATGGGCGTCTTTGAAATGGAGGCGTTCGCCCATGGGACAAAAGCGGTCGCACAAGCGTTGGCGGAGGCTCCCGACACCTATTCGGTCATCGGCGGCGGGGATTCGGCGGCGGCGGTTGAAAAATTCGGCTTAGCCGACAAAATGGACCATATCTCCACCGGCGGCGGCGCTTCGCTCGAGTTTATGGAAGGAAAACAGCTGCCGGGCGTTGTCGCGCTGCAAGACAAATGACCCACGGCGCCGGATTTGGCGTATGGCGGCTGATGCCGCCCATTGAAAGGAAGGGTGAACGATGAGAAAACGCATCATTGCAGGCAACTGGAAAATGCATAAAACATTGGCGGAAGCCGTTCAATTTGTCGAGGAAGTAAAAGGGCTCGTGCCGCCGGCGGACGAAGTCGATTCCGTCGTTTGCGCGCCGTTTCTCTTTTTGGATCGGTTGGTGCGGCAAGCAAGCGGCACCGATTTGAAAATCGGAGCGCAAACGATGCACTTTGCCGACCAAGGGGCGTACACGGGCGAAGTGAGCCCGGTCATGCTCAAAGATCTCGGCGTCACGTACGTCATCCTCGGCCATTCGGAGCGCCGGCAAATGTTCGCCGAAACAGATGAGACCGTGAACAAAAAAGTGTTGGCCGCCTTCACCCGCGGCTTGACGCCGATTATTTGCTGCGGCGAATCGCTTGAGGAACGGGAAGCGGGGCAGACGAACGCCGTTGTCGCCTCGCAAGTGGAAAAAGCGCTCGCCGGCTTGACGCCGGAACAAGTGAAGCAAGCGGTCATCGCTTACGAGCCGATTTGGGCGATCGGGACGGGCAAATCATCAACACCGGAAGACGCCAACAGCGTCTGCGGCCATATCCGTTCGGTTGTTTCGCGCCTGTTTGGCCCGGAGGCGGCGGAAGCGATCCGCATTCAATACGGCGGCAGCGTCAAACCGGATAATATCCGTGATTTCTTGGCGCAAGAACATATCGACGGCGCCTTAGTCGGCGGGGCGAGCCTCGAGCCGGCTTCATTCTTGCAATTGGTGGAGGCGGGCCGCCATGAGTAAAAAACCGGTTGCGCTCATCATTTTGGACGGGTTTGCGCTGCGCGAAGAAACGTACGGCAATGCGGTCGCTCAGGCGAACAAACCGAACTTTGACCGCTATTGGAACGAATACCCGCACACAACGCTCAAGGCGTGCGGCGAGGCGGTCGGGCTTCCGGAAGGGCAGATGGGCAACTCGGAAGTCGGCCATCTAAACATCGGCGCCGGGCGCATTGTGTACCAAAGCTTAACGCGAGTCAACATTGCCATTCGCGAAGGCGAGTTTGACCGGAATGAAACGTTTTTGGCGGCGATGAACCATGTGAAGCAGCACGGAACGAGCCTTCACTTGTTCGGTTTGCTTTCTGACGGCGGGGTGCACAGCCATATTCACCATTTGTACGCCCTCTTGCGCTTAGCGGCAAAAGAAGGCGTGAAGCGTGTGTACATCCACGGCTTTTTGGACGGCCGCGACGTCGGCCCGCAAACAGCGCCGCAATACATCAAAGAACTGCAGGAAAAAATCAAGGAATACGGGGTCGGTGAAATCGCGACGTTATCGGGCCGCTACTACTCGATGGACCGCGACAAGCGGTGGGACCGCGTCGAGAAGGCGTATCGGGCGATGGTGTACGGGGAAGGTCCGACGTACCGCGATCCGCTCGAATGCATCGAGGACTCGTACAAACACGGCATTTACGACGAATTCGTCCTGCCATCGGTCATCGTCCGCGAAGACGGCTCGCCGGTGGCGACGATTCAAGACAATGACGCGATTATCTTCTATAATTTCCGCCCTGACCGGGCGATCCAAATTTCAAACACGTTTACGAACGAAGATTTCCGCGAGTTTGACCGCGGCCCGAAACATCCGAAGCATTTGTTCTTTGTCTGCTTGACCCATTTCAGCGAAACGGTGAAAGGGTACGTGGCGTTCAAGCCGACGAACCTTGACAACACGCTCGGGGAAGTGCTGTCGCAGCACGGACTGCGCCAACTGCGCATCGCCGAGACCGAAAAATATCCGCACGTGACGTTTTTCATCAGCGGCGGCCGCGAAGAGAAATTTCCAGGCGAAGACCGGATTTTGATCAACTCGCCGAAAGTGCCGACGTATGACTTGAAGCCGGAAATGAGCGCCTATGAAGTGACGGATGCGCTGCTCAAGGAAATTGAAGCCGATAAGTACGATGCGATCATTTTGAACTACGCCAACCCGGATATGGTCGGCCATTCCGGCAAGCTCGAGCCGACGATCAAGGCGGTGGAGGCAGTGGACGAATGCCTCGGCAAAGTCGTCGATGCCATTTTGGCAAAAGGCGGCATCGCCATCATCACCGCTGACCACGGCAACGCCGATGAAGTATTGACGCCGGACGGCAAGCCGCAAACGGCCCATACGACGAATCCGGTGCCGGTGATCGTGACGAAAAAAGGCATCAAGCTTAGAGACGGCGGCATTTTAGGCGATTTGGCGCCAACGATGCTTGATTTGCTCGGCTTGCCGCAGCCAAAAGAAATGACGGGGAAATCGTTGATTGTAAAATAACGATGATCTTGAGAAAACGATACGAAAAGGAGTGTGTTCCCATGTCTGCCATTATCGATGTCTACGCCCGCGAAGTGCTCGATTCGCGCGGCAACCCGACGGTGGAAGTGGAAGTGTATACGGAAGACGGCGGCTTCGGCCGCGCTTTGGTGCCGAGCGGCGCCTCAACCGGCGAATATGAAGCGGTCGAACTGCGCGACGGCGATAAAAACCGCTACCTCGGCAAAGGGGTGCTGAAAGCAGTCGAAAACGTCAACGAAGTGATCGCGCCGGAAATCATCGGCCTCGAAGTCACCGACCAAGTGGCGATCGACCGGAAGCTGATTGAACTGGACGGCACGGAAAACAAAAGCAAGCTTGGCGCCAACGCCATTTTGGGCGTCTCGCTCGCCGTTGCCCGCGCGGCAGCGGACGAGCTTGGCCTGCCGCTGTACCAATACTTGGGCGGCTTTAACGCCAAAACGCTGCCGGTGCCGATGATGAACATTTTAAACGGCGGCGCGCATGCCGACAACAACGTCGACATTCAAGAATTTATGATCATGCCGGTCGGCGCGGAAAGCTTCCGCGAAGCGCTGCGCATGGGGGCGGAAATTTTCCACAGCTTAAAAGCGGTGCTAAAAGCGAAAGGCTACAACACGGCGGTCGGCGACGAGGGCGGTTTTGCCCCGAACTTGAAATCGAACGAAGAAGCGTTGCAAACGATCATCGAAGCGATCGAAAAAGCGGGCTACAAACCGGGCGAACAAGTGATGCTCGCCATGGATGTTGCCTCGTCCGAGCTGTACAACAAAGAAGACGGCAAATATCATCTTGAAGGCGAAGGCGTTGTGAAAACGTCGGAAGAAATGGTCGCTTGGTATGAAGAGCTTGTATCGAAATATCCGATCATCTCGATCGAAGACGGGCTCGATGAAAACGACTGGGAAGGACATAAACTGCTGACCGAGCGGCTCGGCAAAAAAGTGCAGCTTGTCGGCGACGACTTGTTTGTCACAAACACGAAAAAACTGGCCGAAGGCATTGAAAAAGGCGTCGGCAACTCGATTTTGATTAAAGTGAACCAAATCGGCACGCTCACCGAAACGTTTGACGCCATCGAAATGGCGAAACGCGCCGGCTACACCGCCGTCGTCTCGCACCGCTCCGGCGAAACGGAAGACAGCACGATCGCTGACATCGCCGTCGCAACCAACGCCGGCCAAATCAAAACGGGCGCGCCGTCGCGCACCGACCGCGTCGCGAAATACAACCAATTGCTCCGCATTGAAGATGAACTCGGCCACACGGCCATTTATCAAGGCATCCGCTCGTTTTACAATTTGAAAAAATAACGGGAACAGGCGTCCCCAACGGAGGGGGCGCCTGTCGTTTTGACGGAGGCCAAAAGGGCGCTGAATGGCTGGCGGTGATCAAGACGTCTTGACGCATTCAGGAAAGCTGCGCCTCTCCATCTCCATAAGATGGAACCATTCGTCAATGATCGTCTTGTGCTGCAGGGCGCAGACCGTGAATGTCGTCTCATGATGAGGACAAAGTCAAGTGGCATAATTTGTAGAAAATTATCGAATTTTTTCGAATAGTTTTTGTTGTTTTTTTATTTTTTTTTTTTTTTTAGAATGGAATTATAAAAAAAGAATTCGAAAGTTGGTGAAAAACAGTAGATCTATCGGATTTGTACGAAGTCGCTAAGGAAAGAAAGTCGTAGTTCTGTAAAATTTTTTTATTTACACATCAGTGGTAGAGGAGGTATTTACTTGAAAGGGAAATTTAAGAAATTTTTGGTAGCCTCATCGTTTGTAACACTACTATCTGGATTTAATTTGGTAAACTATGCTTTTGCAGACTCAAAAGTTGTAAACAATGAAAGCAAAGAAGTTAAAGAAGTGTTAGAACAAAAAGAAAAACTTAAACAAAGTGTGAATATTGATAAGTATGACTTAGTCAGAAAATCAGAATTGGGAGTTAAAGAGGGTTATGACAAGGATGACCCTGAGCCGGACTGGGCGCCTGGTGATTCTTTTGGTTCACCCAAAGGTACGAATAACATATCTTTCGCGGCGTTTGCACCTGGCGATATTATTGTAACCCGTGGTGCTAGTTGAGCGTCAGCGCTCAACCAGCCCTAGTGTGACCAAGGAATAAGCCAACAAGATGCCATCGAGTGCCACTTCAAACCCGGCAATGGAATTCGCTCGAATGTCGGTGATCCGGTATTGGTCTACGAGAATCGAAAACACCGTCTCGATGACTTTGCGTTTTTTCCTGATCCATTCTTCCCATGCCTTGGATGAGCCGTGCTTTTGATTGTGTCGAGACGGTGTCCAGAACGCGGCTTGGTGTTCTTTGTACAGCTTTTCTCGAAAAGCGCGGCTGATGCACCCTTTGTCTCCAAAGTTGTCAGGATGAGGAATTTGGGTCATCACCGTTTCGGCCGCTTTGACGTCGTGGCAGGACGCTTCCGTCACGACATAGCCCATGGCCAGCCCTTGATGGGTCACTTGAAGATGCAGCTTGAAACCGTAGTACCATTGCTTTTTGGAAGCACAATACCCCATATCCGCGATCCCTCGAAATCGCTTGACGCRCTGCATTCTCGCGGGATGGCACAACGGAAGAGGCAAACTGTCGACAATGTCTAGCATGGTGTTGGCCACGTTTCGCCAGTTCATGACGAATCCATTTGACCGCGAAGCCAAGCGCTCGGCAGCGGCGGTTGTATCGGGAGCGTTCAAGAAACGAGCCGTTTGTGAACAAATTTCCCGTGACAAAGCGATGCCAGGCTCGTTCGGAAGAAAAGCCAAGCAACTTTCCTAAAAGGTGAACGGCGATGACCACCTTCGTCTTCTTGCTTGACCAAGTGACGATTGCGGCGATGAAGATACATTTGAATCAACGACAGTTGGGCAGAAACAAAACAGAAAATGGCGGCATATTGTTTTTGAAGTTTGGCTGGATCTGTAGTAAAATGAAAGTGCTCTTGCATGGGGGATCTCTCCTTTCGAATGTTGGGTGACACTTTCATTCTACTGGAGATCCGCCAGCAAGGGCTATTTTTATGCTTGTCTRAGTTTTATCTAGCACCACGGGTTTATTSTWRTATTTTCTGAGAACGTAATTGCGGCTGGAGCATCTTCTAGCATTTTTGGATTAATCGGTCTGTACTTAGGACTAATTATAAGAAAAGCACAATTTATAGATAAAGAAAGCAAAACGGTAATTTGGGTGGCTTTTGTTCTTGATACTATTTATACATTTGTAGCACCGAATATTTCGGTAGAAGGACATCTCGGGGGACTATTCGGAGGATTGCTGTTATCGCTTTTTGTTGCTCCCCAACCGTTCCATTCTTTAGCGGAATATAGGTTGAGAACATCGCTCACTCGTGTGATAACTGTTACACTATTATGTTTTTCACTATTATTGTTACCAAGGTATGTTGTCTCCGCTGACATATTAAATAAGATCATGGAAAAATTCGAGGAAGTAAAGTTAAGCCAAATAATATCTTTCAATTTTGACAAGGTAACTTCCTCTTTAGAAAAGAAAACGGAGCAATCTAATACCCGTGAAGCGTCTTTACAAATCAACAGGAATGAAACCGTGGAAAACGACCAGGCTGAGGAGTTAAATGAGCCAAGCATTAGGATTATTGCGGTTCATTCGGGTGTTAAAGAAGGATGGATTGATACAACCGACAGTTTTTTTGACGAAATAACATTAGTGACACAGGTAAAAAATATGTCAGATGAAACAGTTGATATTTATCCAGAAATGTTTGTTTTATCGGATACAGGGGGGTACACTCCCTCGCTGATCCAAGATCAAGTCCATTTTAAAAATATCCCGCTACCTCCTAATCAAAAAGTGACCGTGAAGCTTGTTTATGCGGTTTCTTTAAAGCAAACAACAGGTCAATTCTTGCTCTCCGTATCCGGTTGGAACTCCTTTGATCAATTTAAAATCGACTATTAGATAGGGGTCAGCTAGGATATTCCCACATTTCGCAACCTCCTGAACAGAATGGGGAGGATCTTTTCACCCGAGTTCGACAGTGACTAGGTAAACAAATCGCCTCTGAATCCTTGATATATAAGGGTTCAGAGGCGATTGGGTATACTTCAGGCGTGTATCTAGGAGCGGGGGAAATGTCTAGGATCCTCGGGGGGGGGGCTCCACCCCTAGAACCACAAAGGTTTGCCTTTGTTTGGCTGTGATCTCTGTACGTTGATAGAGATCGTGATATTTAAAATGAGAAGGCGTGGCTGGAAGGTCTTGAGGTTTAGCGGAAAAATGATATATAGACAGCTGCCAAAAGTGTTAAGGAGAATCGAAGAAGAAACAAAAAACCGCTCATTGTAGCGGTTTATTTTTAACTCACATTTCGCACCCTAACAAGGTCAAAACAAAGGATTTTTTATTTAGTTTTTCAGAATAACTTTTTGACCAACACGACGAGCGATGGCTATCCTTTTTTTACCATCGCTGGTCGTTCCGTATGACGTTACACGTAAATGCTCTCATCCAGCCCCAACCCCTGCAGAATCCTTCGTTGTTCAGGGGTGAGGGAGCGATCCAGTGAGCGTTGGATGCGCCCGTCTGGCAGCTCCAGCAGGACGACGTTCACATATTGAAACAGCTGAAAAATCGCCTGCCCCGTCGGTCGGGTCAGCTTGCGGCCTCCGGCGCCCTTTAATGGGTGTTCTGGTGTGATGAACGGACGCACCCGGCGCTGGAAGACGTGGTAAATGGCCAAGGCCAACAGAAACAAATAGCCCAATACCGCACCCGTTCCGGTTTTTTGACGTAAATCTCATCCGTAAAGTTTCTTCCCTTTTCCTTTGCCCTTTCTTGGCATGTTTTCGTAACAGGGAAAGGAGAGAGAAAAGGTTGATTTCCGCCATTATGCGAACGCAAAAGCAACTGGTGCCAATACGATTGGAGAAGATCGAGCGCTTTCCGTTCAATGATTTGAATGTCTTCTTTTGATGCCAACACATCCGAGCTTGAAACAGAAACGTCTGGGTGTGTTTAGTGCAAAATGGCAGAGCTTCATGGCAAAAAAGGCTTGCCAGTTCCTAAAATCCCCTCTACTGTTTAAGGTTGTGAAGAACAAAACAGTGGAGGTAAAGAAAGGAAACCAAAAAGAGTACACGTACGATTTATCGGATCGCTTAAAACAGCTGTTGTTAGCGAACGGTACTTCCGTCAACTACGATTATGACGTAAATGGCAATATGACTTCAAAAGTCATTCGAACCAGCGACGGCCAGTCTCAAACATTTACTGCTTCTTAAAGAGCAATGGTCGGATGGAACGACGATCGCGTATACGTACGATGGTTTCAGGAACCATTTATGGAAGAGAGAAAGCTCTAAAGTGGGAGATAGGAAGAGCTTATGCAGTGAGAAAAGCTGGGGGTAATATGTATCTTCATGTCAGACCGTGATAACATAAACAAAGGGGGTAAGCTATGTTACTGAAAACATTTCTATTATTAGGAGAAGAAGGGATATCTGACGTTAAAAAAGTTTTTCTATCCTGAAAATACCCGAACTTCAAAATGTGCAAGGTTTCAGAGTTCGACATAGCGGCATTTTCATCCCTTCGATGGTGACGAAATCTTTTTGTCATGGGAGTCTATATAGATCGTAAAGTGAATTTTCATCTCATGATGTACAATGAACGGGTATAATATGTTTAAAAGGATCCATCTTCCTTGAAAGGAGTGAAAACGTTATGGATTTTGTAAGAGTAATCAAAAACAGCAATGACTTAGAAAAGATCATCGATTTGCCTCAATCATTAAAAAATAGAAAAGTGGAAGTCATTATTCTTCCTTATGCAGATAAAGAAGATTTGGAACAGCCAAAAAAAAGGAATCTAAGAGGGGCTCTGTCCAAATATAAAAATGAGACTTTGCAAGCCCGAGAAAGCGATGCTTGGTCTAAAGCTGTGGTGGATCAATATGAAAATCATTGATGCGAATATTATTTTAAGATATCTGCTTAATGACCATGATGAGTTGTCGGGCAAAGCCGCAACGATTATTGAAGATAACAAAGTATTGTTGCTAAGAGAAGTAATCGTTGAAGTTGTTTATGTTCTTGAAAAAGTGTACAACGTAAAAAATGACGAGATCAGCGATATTCTTTTAGAATTGCTCAAATACGATAATATCGAGGTGGATGATATCGAGGTCGTAGAGGAGGCGCTTGCTCTGTTTGGCAAAAGGCGCTTGGACTTTGTCGATACCCTTTTATACGCTTATAACAAAGTGAAGGGATATCAAGTGTATACTTTTGATAAGAAGCTGGATAAGATGCTTGAGGAATAGCCGGCCATTACGGCTGTTGCGTTCTTCTTTTGGGGAATATGTAAGCGACAAAGGAGAAGATGCCGATGTCCTTGCCTCGGTTTTCCAATGTGTCGTACGAGCAATATTGGGCGTTGCGGGAACAAAGCGATGAGTGGCTTGAATATATTGATGGCGCTGTGTATATGGCTCCGTCGCCAAGCATCAAGCATCAGCTTGTTTCGAGCAACCTTCATACCGAATTGGGCCTTTATTTTCGTGGGAAGCCGTGCAACGTGTTTGCGGCGCCGACCGATATCGAACTGGCTAGCGACAAGTTTCCCGATCGCAAAGTCGTCATTCCGGATTTAAGCGTTATTTGCGATTCAAAAGGGTTTACGGAAACGAAGTATGTCGGCGTGCCTACTCTTATCGTTGAGATCTTGAGCCCTTCCAACCAGGCGCACGATTTAGTGACCAAATTCAATTTGTATATGGCGTACGGTGTGAAAGAGTATTGGATCGTCAATCCGATGAAAGAGGCGATTACCGTCTATACGCTGAACGAGGAAGGACTGTATGAGCAGGCGGATGTGAAAGCGGGAACGGGTGTGGTGCAGTCGGCATGCTTTCCTGGGCTTGAAGTGGCTCTTGAGGATGTGTTTCGTTGAGACGGATGGCGAGACGTGCATGGAGTTGCATTCGTGATGGCGGCTTGTGGTTGACTCGACAAGTTTGCCAAGCGGGCTGTCCATAAGGCCAATGCAGCTGGTCTTACAGACAGCCCGTTGTCTTTGATGCGGCGCTGGACCGTTTCGGTTTGCGGGAGTTCGCGCGAATCGCCCGATGCCGTGTTGGGCGGTCATTGGGGCGGGTTTACGATGGTTTTGCCGCTTGTTGTTTTTGCCGTTGTTTCATGGCGCGGACGAGTTCTTCATCCGGCGTGACGTAGAGCGTTTGCTCGTGTTCGTAAATGACAAACCCCGGCTTGGCGCCGCTCGGTTTTTTCACGTAGCGGATGTGTGTGTAGTCGACAGGCACCGACCCGGAGTGGCGGGCTTTGCTGAAGTAGGCGGCCAAGTTTGCCGCCTCGAGAAGCGTCTCGTCAGACGGCTGCTTGCTCCGGATGACGACGTGCGAGCCAGGGATGTTTTTCACATGCAGCCAAACATCGTCCTTATGGGCGAGTCTGGTCGTGAGATAATCGTTTTGTTTGTTGTTTTTGCCAACGAGTATTTCCGTGCCGTCGCTTGCGACGTAGCGGTCGAGCTCAGGGACGGCGGTTTTCCGCTTTTTCGCTCCTTTGGCCGCGCGCGGGCGCAAGTAGCCTTGTTCGATGAGCTCGTCGCGGATTTCCTCGATGTCTTTCGGCGAGGCGGTTTCGAGCTGGCTTAAAATCGTGTCGCAATAGGCAATGTCTTCTTTCGTCCGCTCGATTTGTTGTTGCACGACGGCGAGCGAGTTTTTCGCTTTTTGGTATTTTTGAAAGTACTGTTGCGCGTTCTCGGACGGCGATTTTTGCGGGTCGAGCGGAATGGTGACCGTGCCTCCGTTTTCGTCGTAGTAGTTTGCGACCTCGATTTCCGTCATGCCGCGCTTTGCGGCGTACAAATGGGCGGTGAGCAGTTCGCCGTACAGTCGATAAACGTCGGCTTTCTTTGCTTCTTCGAGCGTCTGTTCGAGCTTTAGGAGCTTTTTCTCGTTTTTCGCCTTTTCGTTCGCCATGAGCCGCTCGATGTCATGGGCTTGCTGCTTGACGCGGTCGCGCTCGGCCTTGCCGAAATAAAAGCGGTCGAGTAGCTCGCTTGCGCTCGCAAACGGTTGGCCTTCGATTTGTAAGTGCTTAAGCGGCAACACGTAAAACCATTCTTTTTCCCCGTTCGTGTACATCATCGGGGCAAAGCGGCGGCCGCGCACGTCATCGATGAGCGAAAGAAAGCTTTTTGGCAGCGTCGTCCGGTTGGCGAGTCCAGCGCGGAACACCGCCTCATTGGCAAATAGCGGCGAAATGCCGCTGAAGGCGGAAACGAGCTGATGGGCGAGCTTG
Source organism: Geobacillus sp. LEMMY01 (assembly GCF_002042905.1). Classification (NCBI taxonomy): domain Bacteria; kingdom Bacillati; phylum Bacillota; class Bacilli; order Caryophanales; family Anoxybacillaceae; genus Geobacillus; species Geobacillus sp. LEMMY01. The sequence continues at coordinate 22,178 of NZ_MVKA01000031.1, read as the reverse complement.
CCGGCGTGAAAGTCGAGTTTTTTCAGCACCATTTCTTCCGTCGCCTCAAGCGGGTTCAGCTTGCCGTGCGTCGGTGGGGCGACGTACGGATGCCCGGGAAGCACCGTCCGGTAGCGGTTGACCGACGGCGGCAAATGTTTCAAGCTGTCGATGATCGTGTCGGTCGATGCATCAACGAGGATGATGTTGCTATGGCGGCCCATCACTTCAATGATGAGCCGCTTTGTCTGCACGTCGCCGAGTTCGTCGCGGCCTTTTGTGTCCATGACGATGATGCGGTCAAAATCGACTTGGCGGACCGCTTCGATGACGCTTCCTTCCAACTGTTTGCGCAGCCGCATGCAAAACATCGGCGGCTCGGATGGGTTGTTGTACGTTTCGTTTGTCAAATGGACGCGGGCGTACGTCGGATGCGCCGACAGCATCACTTTATGGTTATGGCCCCGAGCGCGCACAAGCAGCACGATCTCATACGCCGACGGCTGGTGGATTTTCGTGATCCGCCCGCCCGCAAGCGCCTCTTCGAGTTCACCGACAATGGCGTACGTAAACACTCCGTCAAAGGACATGGAAAACACCTTTCTATTTCGTTTGTTTGCTATTTCGATCTTACCATACGACCCGCCGTTTTGAACATTTCTTTGAATATTACCTGAAGACGGACGAAGATGCCCGACGAACATGTTGCATAAAATGGGGAGGCCCGCTTTTTTGACACGATTTTTTCCCTTATGGGGGAGATGGCGTGGCAAAGGGCCCCACGACTCCTTATGTTTGTGTCGCTAAACATCATGGCGGGGACTATCATTTTTTGGGACATGTATGAATAAGCATAGAGAAGCGGGAACGGCGTGCGAAAAAATGGAAGGACGGAGGGAGACAGATGCAATGGCATACGCTCGCGGCAAGCGATGTCGCGCACGAGACGAAGACGAATGTCAAGACCGGGCTTACTGCGGCGGAGGCGGAAAAACGGCTGCGGCAGTTCGGGTACAACGAGCTGGCGGAAGGGAAGAAGGAGTCGGCCATCGTTGTCTTTTTTCGCCAGTTTCAAGATTTTATGGTGCTTGTGTTGCTTTTGGCGACGGTGATTTCCGCGTTTTTAGGCGAGTATGTGGATGCGGTGGCGATTGTTGTGATCGTGATCATGAACGCCATCCTGGGGTTTATCCAGGAGCGGCGGGCGGAAAAGTCGCTTGCCGCCTTAAAACGGCTGTCCGCTCCGCAAGCGGTTGTGTTGCGCGGCGGGGAGTGGGTGAAAGTCCCCACGCGCGAGCTTGTTGTCGGCGATGTGGTGAGACTTGCAAGCGGCGACCGGGTCGGGGCCGACATCCGCTTGATTGAGGCGGCCGGCCTGGAAATCGAGGAGTCGGCGCTGACGGGCGAATCAGTGCCCGTAGCCAAATCGGCCGCCCCGCTTCATACAGAACAGGCTTCGTTGGGCGATTTGCACAATATGGCGTTTATGGGGACGCTCGTGACAAGAGGGAATGGGGTCGGGATTGTCATCGCCACTGGGATGAAAACAGCGATGGGACAAATCGCAACGATGCTCGAAGAGGCGGATGCGGGGGCAACCCCGCTCCAGCGCCGGCTCGAGCAGCTTGGGAAAATTTTGCTTGTCGTCGCATTGGCGCTGACGGCAGCGGTCGTGGCCGTAGGTGTCATTCAAGGGCACGACCTGTATGAAATGTTTTTGGCTGGTGTGTCGCTCGCGGTCGCCGCCATTCCGGAGGGGTTGCCGGCCATTGTGACGGTCGTCTTGGCGCTTGGCGTGCAGCGGATGATCAAACGAAACGCCATCGTCCGCAAGCTTCCGGCGGTGGAAACGCTCGGCTGCGCTTCGGTCATTTGTTCCGACAAAACGGGGACGATGACGGAAAACATGATGACCGTCACGCAAGTATGGGCAGGCCGGCGGACATTTGCGGTAAGCGGCGTTGGTCTTGAAACGGATGGCGAGTTTTCTGAACGCGGCCGGACGGTTGATCCGAACCGCGTTCCCGAGCTCGCTCGCCTATTGACAATGGGGGTGCTTTGCAATAGTTCGGAGTTGAAAGAGGAAAACGGCCGGCGCTACATCGACGGCGATCCGACGGAAGGAGCGCTGCTGGTCGCGGCGGCCAAAGCTGGATTGGCGAAAGGAATGCTTTTGCGTGAGTACACGATCGAACAGGAGTTTCCGTTTGATTCCGAGCGGAAAATGATGACGGTCATCATTCGCGACCGGAACGGGCGGCGGTTCGTTGTGACGAAAGGGGCGCCCGATGTGCTGCTTGAGCGGGCGGACCGCCTGGAATGGAACGGGCGCGAGCAGGCGCTGACCCCGGTGTGGAAAGAGACGATTGAGAAGGCGATTCGCCAGATGGCGTCTTCCGCCTTGCGCACGATTGCCATTGCGTATCGGCCGCTTGCGGAAACGGAACGGATCGGATCGGAGAAGGAGGCGGAGACAAAGCTTCGGTTCCTCGGCGTCGCCGGCATGATCGACCCGCCGCGGCCGGAGGTGAAGCAGGCGGTGGCGCGATGCAAAGAGGCGGGGATGAAAACGGTGATGATCACCGGGGATCATGTGTTGACCGCAACGGCCATCGCCAAACAGCTTGGCGTGCTCCCGCCCGGCGGAAAAGTGATGGACGGGGCGACGTTATCGCGCCTGTCGGTCGACGAGCTCGAACGCGAGGTCGATAATATTTACGTGTTTGCCCGCGTCTCCCCGGAGCATAAGCTGAAAATTGTCAACGCCTTTAAGCGCCGCGGTCATATTGTCGCCATGACCGGCGACGGGGTGAACGACGCGCCGGCGTTGAAAGCGGCGGATATCGGCGTCGCGATGGGCCGGTCGGGGACGGAAGTGGCGAAAGAGGCGGCGTCGCTCGTGCTGCTTGATGACAACTTTGCGACGATTGAGGCCGCGATTGAAGAAGGGCGCAACATTTACGAAAACATCCGCAAGTTTATCCGCTACTTGCTCGCCTCGAACGTCGGGGAAATTCTCGTCATGTTGTTTGCGATGCTGCTTTCGCTTCCGCTGCCGCTCGTGCCGATTCAAATTTTATGGGTGAACCTCGTGACGGACGGCTTGCCGGCGATGGCGCTTGGGCTTGATCGGCCGGAGGAAAATGTGATGAAGCGGCCGCCGCGCCGTCCGGATGAAGGGGTGTTCGCCCGCGGGCTCGGCTGGAAAATCGTAAGCCGCGGCGTTTTGATCGGCGTTGTTACGCTGGCTGCGTTTCTGACCGCCTATGAACGGAGCGGCGCGGATCTCGTTTACGCTCAGACGGCGGCGTTTGCGACGCTTGTGTTGGCCCAATTGATCCATGTGTTCGACTGCCGCTGCGATCGTTCGGTTTTTGACCGCAGTCCGTTTGGCAACATGTATCTCGTTGCAGCGGTGATCGTGTCGCTGCTGTTGCTGCTGGTCGTGATCTACTACCCGCCGCTGGCTGCCGTGTTCCATACGAAGCCGCTTGCGGCCGTCGATTGGCTGCTCATCATCGGTTTGTCCGCCTTGCCGACCTTTTTGTTTGCCGGCTCGCTTTTTACGAGAAAATAAAAGGATGGATATGTTATAATAAAAAAGGTGATAGAGGAGCGCTCTATGACCTTTTCTTTTTCATCAACGACGCAACGGATGTGATGGCATGGTTTACAGCATGACTGGTTTTGGCGCGAGCACGAAAAAAACGGACCGCTTGACGGTGGCGGTGGAAATGAAATCGGTCAACCACCGGTTTTGTGAAATTTCCATTCGCCTCCCTAGACAATGGCTCGTGTTTGAGGATAAAATAAAGAAAGCAATTTTGCCGTACGTGCGACGCGGAAAAGTGGAAGTGTTCGTCACGATCGCCGGCGAAGGACTTGTGAAACGGAGCGTACATATCGATTGGGATTTGCTTGGCCAGTATTGGGCCGGAGTGCAGGAAGCCGCAAAGCGATTTGCCATTGACGGCAGCGTGACGGCGGCCGAGCTGCTTCGGCTTGATGGGGCCGTCGAAGTGGTGGAAGAGGAAGGAGCGAACGAGCAGGTCGAGCCGCTGCTTTTGGCCGCTGTCGATGAAGCGGCAAAGGAACTTGTGGCCATGCGCCGGCGCGAAGGGGAGGCGCTGGCCGCGGATTTGCGCGCCCGCCTTCATGAAGTCGAAGCCGGGGTGGAAGTCATTGAGCAGCGGGCGCCGCTTGTAGTCGAGCAATACCGCGAGCGGCTTGCGCGCCGCCTGCGCGAATGGGCGCCTTCTCCGGTTGATGAAGCGCGGCTGCTCACAGAAGTGGCGGTGTTTGCGGAAAAGGCGGACATTCACGAGGAATTGAAACGCATCCGCAGCCATTTGGCGCAAATGACGGACGTCCTTGAGGCGGACGAACCGATCGGGAGGAAGCTTGACTTTTTGGTGCAAGAGCTGAACCGCGAAGTGAACACGATCGGCGCCAAGGCGAACGACAGCTTGATCGCCGCGCAAGTCGTTGAGATGAAAAGCGTGCTTGAGAAAATGCGCGAGCAAGTGCAAAACGTGGAATAACTGTTTAAAACGACTTGTTGGCGGCAACAATATCGGATATGGCAGGTGGGCGTGTCATGATGATGAAATTTATCAATATCGGGTACGGAAACATGGTGTCAGCCGCCCGCATCATTACGATTGTCAGCCCTGATTCGGCGCCGATCAAACGAATCATTCAAGATGCGCGCGAAAGCGGCAAGCTCGTTGACGCGACGCACGGGCGGAGGACGCGCGCCGTCATCATCATGGACAGCGATCACGTCATTTTGTCGTCCGTGCAGCCGGAAACGGTGGCGAACCGCTTATATGGAAGCGACGATTTCTCCGAGGAAGGGTAGGGTTTTGGGCGTTGAAGAACGAACGTGGGTTGTTGATCGTCATGTCGGGTCCGTCTGGCGTTGGCAAAGGAACGGTGCGCAAGGCGCTGTTTTCGCAGCCGGACATCAATCTTCATTATTCGGTGTCGGTCACGACGCGCAAGCCGCGCGAAGGCGAAGTGGAAGGCGTCGACTACTTCTTCCGCACGCGCGAGCAGTTTGAACAAATGATTCGGGAAAACAAGCTGCTCGAGTGGGCGGAATACGTCGGCAACTACTATGGCACGCCGATCGACTACGTGGAGAAGACGCTTGCCGAAGGGAAAGATGTGTTTTTAGAGATCGAAGTGCAGGGAGCGATGAAAGTACGGCGGGCGTTTCCAGAGGCGCTCTTCATTTTCCTTGCTCCGCCAAGCCTCACGGAGCTTGAAAAGCGGATCATGGGACGCGGCACCGAGTCGAAAGAGCTGATTGAAAATCGGCTGCGGGCGGCGAAAGAGGAGCTTGAAATGATGGACGAGTACGACTATGTCGTGGAAAATGATGAAGTGGAGCTCGCCTGCGAGCGGATCAAGGCGATCGTCATCGCCGAACATTGCCGGCGCGAACGCGTCGCCGAGCGATATAAACGGATGTTGGGGGTGGAATGACGATGCTGTATCCTTCCATCGATTTGCTGATGCAAAAAGTCGATTCGAAATACAAGCTCGTCACGGTGGTGGCCAAACGGGCGCGCGAGCTGCAGGACGGTGCGGAGCTGATGGTGAAAAAGCCGGTGTCGAAAAAATTTGTCGGCCAGGCGCTCGAGGAAATCGCTGGTGACAAGGTCGAATTAGTGGAGGAGGAAAAATAACAACCTAGCTTTAGGTTGTTATTTTTTTCAATGTCGGGGGGTGGCCAACATGATCAAGGGAAAACATATTTTGCTTTGTGTGACCGGGGGGGTGGCGGCGTACAAGGCGGCGGCGCTCACCAGCCAGTTGACCCAGCGCGGCGCTGAAGTAAAAGTGATCATGACAGAAGGGGCGTGCCAGTTCATTACACCGCTCACGTTTCAAGCTTTGTCGCGCCAGGAAGTGTATGTCGATACGTTTGCCGAAAACAACCCGGCCGTCATCGCCCATATCGATTTGGCGGACTGGGCTGATCTCGTTTTGGTCGCACCGGCGACGGCCAATACGATTGCGAAGCTGGCCGCCGGCATCGCCGACAATATGGTGACGACGACGATTTTGGCGACGAAAGCGCCCGTCTGGATTGCTCCGGCGATGAACGTCCATATGTACGAGCATCCGGCCGTCCAAGCGAACATTGAGCGGCTCTACCAATTCGGCTACCGGTTCATCGAGCCGTCGGAAGGCTATTTGGCGTGCGGCTACATCGGCAAAGGGCGGCTCGAGGAGCCGGAGAAAATCATCGCCCATATCGAGCGCTTTTTTGCCGGTGATCCGCCGCTGTTTCGCGGGAAGCGTGTGCTTGTCACCGCTGGGCCGACGCGGGAGAGGCTTGATCCAGTCCGCTATTTCTCTAACTATTCGAGCGGCAAAATGGGCTACGCCATCGCCGGAGCGGCGGCCCGCTTCGGCGCTTCGGTGACGCTTGTCTCCGGACCGACGGCGCTTTCTTCGCCCGATGGCGTCGAGACGGTGGCGGTCGAATCGGCGGAAGAGATGTATGAAGCGGTGATGGCTCGGTTTGCGGAAACGGACATCGTTATCAAGGCGGCGGCGGTCGCCGATTATCGGCCGAAATATGTTGCGGCGTCCAAAATCAAAAAGCAACCGGGTGATTATGTGGTGGAGATGGAGCGGACGGTGGACATCTTGAAAGCGCTTGGTGAGCGGAAAACGGGACAGATTTTAGTTGGATTTGCCGCTGAGACGGACAACCTTGAACAGTATGCGTTAAAAAAGCTTGAAGAAAAGCGGCTTGATATGGTCGTCGCCAACAATGTCACCGAAGAAGGGGCAGGGTTTGCCGGCGATACGAACATCGTCACCATCTTCCGCCGCGACGGCGTCGTTCGGCCGCTGCCGCTCATGACGAAACGCGAGGCGGCCGAGGAAATTTTAAAAGAAATTCACGCGTATATCGAGGCGATTCGATGAAAGTAGCATCCGTGATTGTCGATGTCCCGTCCCGGCAGACGGACCGCCCGTTCGATTATTGGATTCCGGAACGCTGGCAAGGCATCATCCAGCCGGGCATGCGGGTGACGGTGCCGTTTGGGGCGCGGCGTTTGCAAGGGTTTGTCGTTGATGTGAAAGACCATTCCGACATCAAACAACTGAAACCGATTGAGCATGTGCTTGATGTCGTGCCGGTGTTAAACGAAGAGCTGCTTGATCTTGGCCGCTATTTAACGGAAACGACGCTTTGTTTTGCCATTTCGGCGTACCAGGCGATGCTGCCGGCGGCGATGCGGGCGAAATATGAAAAAACGCTCCGCTTGACGGATGAGCAGAAGAGAGAGAGGTTGCCGGATGAGGTAAAGCCGCTGTTTGCCGGGCGGACGGAAGCCGCTTGGAAAGAGGTTGAGGCGGCCGGTTTATGGCGGGCGGCGCAAAAAGCGGTGCAGCAGGGCGTGCTCGAGGCGGTCTACAAGGTGAAAGAAAAAGCGGGCAAGAAAACGGTGAAGCACGCCGCTCTTGCCATTCCATCGGAACAGGCGAAACAGGAGCTCGGGTCGCTGCCGGCAAGGCAAAAAGAGGTGCTTTCATTTTTGCTTGAAAAAGGGAAGGCGGCGTCGGTTGCCGAACTGCAAGCGGTGCTTGGCGTCTCCTCAGCGCCGCTGAAAGCGCTCGTCGACAAAGGATTTGTGGTGTTGAACGATGTCGAGGTGTACCGCGACCCGTACGAGCATCGCACGTTTCAGCCGAGCGAGCCGCCGGCGCTCACCCGGGCGCAAGAGGCGGCGTTGGCTAAGATCGCCGCTTCGGTGCGCGCCGGGGAGCATCGCACGTTTTTGCTGTATGGCGTCACCGGCAGCGGGAAGACGGAAGTGTATATGCAGGCGATTGATGAAGCGTTGCGCCAAGGAAAGGAAGCGATCGTTCTCGTGCCGGAAATTTCGCTGACGCCGCAAATGGTCGAGCGCTTCAAAAGCCGGTTCGGCTCGAAAGTAGCGGTGCTTCACAGCGGGCTGTCGGTCGGCGAAAAATATGACGAATGGCGGAAAATTCACCGGAAAGAAGTGCAGCTTGTCGTCGGGGCGCGTTCGGCGGTGTTTGCCCCATTTGAAAACTTAGGGATGATCATCATCGATGAGGAGCATGAGACGAGCTACAAGCAAGAAGAAATGCCGCGCTATCATGCGCGCGATGTCGCCATTTACCGCGCTCGCCGCCACAGCTGCCCGGTCGTGCTTGGCAGCGCCACCCCCTCGCTTGAGACGTTCGCCCGCGCCGCCAAAGGGGTGTACGAGCTGCTCGAGCTGCCGGAGCGCATCAGCGACCGCGGCCTGCCGGACGTTCATGTCGTCGATATGCGCGAGGAGCTGCGAAGCGGCAACCGTTCGATGTTTTCACGCCGATTGCTTGACGAATTGCGCCGCCGGCTTGAGCGCGGCGAGCAGGCAGTGTTGCTGTTGAATCGACGCGGTTATTCGACGTTTGTCATGTGCCGCAGCTGCGGCTATGTCATCCGCTGTCCGCACTGCGACATTTCGCTCACGTACCATCGCGCCGGCGAGCGGATGAAATGCCATTATTGCGGGCATGAAGAGCCGCTTGTCCCTCGCTGTCCGTCATGCGGAAGCGAACATTTCCGCTTTTTCGGGACCGGCACGCAAAAAGTGGAAGAAGAACTGACGAGGTTGCTGCCGAAAGCGCGCGTCATCCGCATGGATGTCGACACGACCGGCCGCAAAGGGGCGCATGAAGAGCTGCTTTCCCGTTTTGCCGCCCAGGAAGCCGATATTTTGCTCGGCACGCAAATGATCGCCAAAGGGCTTGATTTTCCGAACGTCACGCTTGTTGGTGTGCTGGCGGCCGATACGATGCTTCATTTGCCCGATTTCCGCGCCGCGGAAAAAACGTTTCAGCTGTTGACGCAAGTGAGCGGGCGCGCCGGACGGCACGAGCTACCCGGCGAAGTCATCATTCAGACGTATACGCCTGACCACTACAGCATTGAACTGGCCGCCCGCCACGACTACCGCGCCTTTTACCAGCGGGAGATGGCGCTGCGCAAAGCGCACGGCTATCCGCCGTACTATTATTTGACGCTCATTACCGCCGCCCACGAAGAGGCGCCAACCGCAGCCAAAGCGGCGGAAAAGATCGCCGCCTATTTGCGCAAGCATCTGTCGCACGAAGCGGTCATTCTCGGTCCGGTCGCCTCGCCGATCGCCCGTCTTCACGATAGATATCGCTACCAATGCATGATAAAATACAAACGGGAGCCGAATTTGACCGCGGCGCTCAAGGCGGTCATCGACCGCTACCAAGCCGATGCCGCCCATGGCGGAGTGATGGTCACCATTGATACGAACCCATATATGATGATGTGAACTTGGGGGAATGACGTTGTCTGTTTTGCCGATTGTCACTTATCCTGACCCGATTTTGGAGCGGCCGTGCGCGCCGGTGACGGCGTTTGACCGTCGGCTCGGGCGGCTGCTTGACGATATGTATGAAACGATGCTTGCCGCTGACGGGGTGGGCCTAGCCGCCCCGCAAATCGGCGTCGCCGAACAGATCGCCGTCATCGATGTCGGTGATGAACACGGTCGGATCGAGCTCATCAACCCGGTCGTGATCGAGGCGCGCGGCGAACAAGTGGATGTTGAAGGCTGTTTGAGCTTTCCCGGCTTGTTTGGCGAAGTGCCGCGCGCGAAATTTGTGAAAGTGCGGGCGCAAAACCGGCGCGGCCGCCCGTTTACAGACCCGCAAGCGAGAAAGCTCACTCGTTGAGGGATGGGATGAAAGCGAGCCGTTTTCTTCATACTTGAATGATTCTAAAAAAAATGGCATCCTGTCATCGCCATAAGGAGGTGAATCCATGCCAACCATCACACTAAAGCTGGAACTGCACAACCCAACGAAAGTCAAACARGACATGTACGAACGGATGACAGAAGTGAATACAGCGTTTGCGAATTGGCTGTTGAATCATCCCGAGCTGAATCAAGCGACGAGCAAAATTTTTAAAGAGTTTTCGTCGCAGCGGTTTCCTTCCGCCGTCGTGAATCAGACGATTCGAGAAGTGAAGTCCCGAAAGAAAAATCAGAAAACAAGGAAGTTTCGAACATTATGGTGTTGCTTTAACAATCAAAACGTAAAGGTGGAAAAGAAAGGAGAGTTCTACACGGTTTCATTCCCCACGCTGGAGAAGCGAATTGGCGTGCCTGTCGTCACGCGCCCCTGTCAAGAAGCATGGCTGAATCGGCTGCTTCATGGAACCGCCAAACAAGGGGCAGCCAAGCTCTACAAAAAGAGAAAGAAATGGTACTTGGCTATCGCGATCACCTTTGAAGTGGAGCCGCGACACGAAACAAAGGTGATGGGGGTTGACCTTGGGCTTCGCTATATCGCCGTTGCCAGCGTGGGAACGAAATCGTTGTTTTTCAAGGGCAGCCAATGCGCTTTTGTGCGCCGACGATATGCGGCTTTGCGGCGAACGTTGGGCAAAGCCAAGAAGCTCCATATGATTCGCAAAATCGGCCGTAAAGAGTCCCGCTGGATGAAGGATCGAAACCACAAAATCAGCCGTCAAATCGTTCGTTTTGCCCTCGCCAACGGTGTTGGCGTGATTCGAATGGAAGAGTTGACGGGGATTCGCAAGCGGGCAACATCGGCCAAAGAAGCGGGACGAAGCCTTCACTCTTGGGCGTTTCATCAACTGCAAATGATGATTGCCTATAAAGCCGAAATGGCGGGCATTCGGGTCGAGTGGGTGAAGCCGACCTACACGAGCCAAACGTGTAAATGTGGACATCGGGAAAAGGGAAATCGYAATGGCATCCACTTTCAGTGTAAAAAATGCGGATACACCCTCCACGCCGACTTAAATGGCGCCATCAACATCGCCAAAGCGATTTYGGGCTTCGCCGCCTAACCTAGTGCACTGGTCACAGGTGCGCCGCCCATCGGGGTACATCTTAACCCGATGGGACGGGGTGATGGCACACCCCTGAACTTGGGCGTTGTCCGAACCAGAAATGGATGAGGACGCGAACGACCCAAGAATCCCACGCCCTTTAGGCGTGTGGAGTGTCAATATTGGGTGAACTAACTAAGGAGTGCGATGATAGATAATCCAGCAACAATCCAGTCTGCTATGGACGCATTTCAAAGCTAAGATTCTGCTTAAGCTGTGGGAGCGGAGGAGGATGAAGTGCGCATAGGCATCCCGTTGGTTTTAATCCTTGTAATTGCTTTTTTTTCAGGATGTCAGCAGCAACAGACTGTGCCAGGGTATCAAGACATCCCGCTGCATCCACAAGCGAGTGACATTCGTTCGGTGGATGAACGGGTGGAGTTTGTTGTTGCGTCTTCTTCGGCGGAGGAAGTGGCTGACTATTATCTTGACGAATTGGAGAAACGTCAATGGACTCAAGTTGACAGGTGGGGGTCAGCTTTCGTTTATGAGAAGAATGGGAGACAAATTTTGCTAGTCGTTGCGGATGTGAAAAATTATACGAAAGTATCCGTCAGTCCGTTCCGCCCGAATTGATCAAGACGTCAAACCGTTGAACCCCTTTCGCCGCATCGAAACGGGCGAACCGCTCGCCAATGCGGTCGATGTGAGCCGGCAATATTGAAGAAAAAACGGTGCCCTATGATCGGAGAAGGGGCACCGTTTCGTTTTGATCAGCGGTCGGTGACGACGATATACGCCGCTTTCATCGGGCCGTGGACGCCGACGACCAAGTTCATTTCAATGTCGGCGGAGTTGCTCGGGCCGGTGATGAAGTTGATGCATGACGGAACGAGAACGCCTTTTTCAATTTGCTTGCGAATGATCACCGCCGCTTGCGTCATGCGCGGCACAACGGTGCTTTTCGGAACGATGGCGATATACGTTTTCGGCAAAAAGTGAATGACCCGCCCTTGTTCATTGCGCGAAAACAAAACGACCGTCCCTGACTCGGCGAGTGTGATGTCGCTGAACGCGATGCCGACGTTGGCCTGTTCGGCGGCGTCAATGTTTTGGCGTCCAAGCGCCGGATTCCATATATGGATGGCTGTTCGCTCCGCGGGCCATTCGTCTCGCAGCAAGGCTGACAGCCCATATTCGGCAAAGCGTGGATCATCCGGCACGATGACCGGGCCGCCGCCATAAGCCGTGACTTGTTGCTTGAGCACTCCAGCAAGTCCGGCGTTTGTCGTCTCGATGTAATCAGTATGAATCAGTTTACATTGTTCGCGAAGCACTGCCAACAAGTCGTCTTGGCTATAGCCAGCCAAGACCTTCCATTGCGGCTGAGCGCTCCATTGCGGCCGGGAGACGCCGGACAGGCGGGGAGCTCTCCCGAGGCGATGGGCGATGTTTTCTAAAAACGCGTCACGGTTGTGAATAGCACCACGCGTCATGACGGGTTTCCTCCTTTTTGGCGGTCGCGGAACCAATCGCGGAACCGCTCTTTGCTTGGCGCCGGAAATTCGCGGCTTTCCGTCCACGCTTTGAGTGGGCCGGGGCCTTTCGTGATGCGCCCGTCCTTAACGAACGAAGCGAAGGCGCCTGGAGCGAGCTTCGTGCCAAACCTGTATAACGATGGCGAGGCCGTTCCGAGACGGAACGCCTTCATCGCCAATTTTTCTGCGGCCGGCGCCTTTCCTTCGCGCTCAACGATGATTTGGCGATGTTTGATGAGCAGCTCGTGAAGCGGGATTTTCACCGGGCACGCTTCCGTACAGGCGGCGCAAAGTGAGGATGCGTACGGGAGCTCTTTGTAATCGTCATAGCCGCCCAACAGCGGCGACAACACGGCTCCGATCGGGCCGGAGTAAATCGAGCCATACGAATGGCCGCCGATGTGGCGGTACACCGGGCAGACGTTGACGCAGGCCGCGCAGCGGATGCATTGCAACACCGGCTGGAACTCCGTGCCTAAAATCGATGAGCGCCCGTTGTCGACAATGACGAGATGGAACTCTTCCGGCCCGTCAGCGTCGCCTTCGTCACGCGGACCGGTGAGAACGGTGATGTAGCTCGTCAATTTTTGTCCGACGGCGCTGCGCGTCAACATGCTGACGAGCACTTCCATCTCCTCAAACGTCGGAACGATCCGCTCCATCCCCATGACCGTAATTTGCGTTTTCGGCAGCGCTGTCACCAAGTCGGCGTTGCCTTCGTTCGTAACGAGCGTAATCGAGCCCGATTCGGCGATGGCGAAGTTGCAGCCGGTAATGCCGATGTCGGCTGTCAAATAGTCGCGCCGCAGCATCTCGCGGGCATGGCGGGCGAGTTCAACCGGATCGGACGACTTCGTATAGCCGAGCTTGCGGCGGAAGACGTCGCGAATTTGCTCTTTGTTTTTATGCAACGCCGGACCGACGATATGCGACGGTGGGTCATGGTCATCGATTTGCAAAATGTATTCGCCAAGGTCCGTTTCGATCACTTGGCAGCCGATGGATTCCAGCACCGGGTTTAAGTTGATTTCTTCCGTGACCATTGATTTCGATTTAACGATTTTTTTCGCTTGTTTTTCCAAAGCGATGCGGCGGATATAGTCGTTCGCCTCTTCGGCCGTCCGGGCGAAAAAGACGTGGCCGCCCCGTTTGGCAACGTTTTCACTGAGTTGCATTAAATAATAGTCCAAGTTTTCAAGCGTATGTTTTCGAATTTGTTCGGCAAGCGAGCGCCACTCCTCCCAATGGCCGAGCTCTTCGATGACGCCAAGCCGCCGCACATAGCCGCGGTCTTGCATGCCGGCGACCGCCCCGCGCATAAAGTCGTTGTCCAAGTTTTCTCCGACCCGTTTCCAAAACGGCCCGTTTTCGATTTTCATCGGCATGTTCGCTTCCCTCCTTTAGTTGCGCGCATTCAACACTTCGGCAATATGCATGACGCGGATCGGCTTGCCGAGCCGCCCGATGCGTCCACCGATGTTCATTAAACAGCCGCAGTCAGCGCCGATTAAATAGTCGGCTTCCACTTCTTCGATATGCTCGATTTTTTCATCAACCATTTGTTCGGAAATCGGCCCCATTTTGACGGAAAATGTGCCGCCAAATCCGCAGCATTGATGGGCGTTAGGCAGCGGAACGAGCTCAAGCCCTTTGACATGTTCCAACAGCCGGAACGGCGCGTCTTTGACGCCAAGAAGCCTTGTCATATGACAGGATGTATGGTATGTTGCCCGCCCGTGGAGAGAGGCGCCGACATCCTCGACTTTGAGCACGTCAACGAGAAATTGCGTCAGCTCGTACGTTTTTGCCGCCAGCCGGTTCGCTTTGTCTTCCCATTCCGGGTCGCCCTGGAAAATGTGCGGATACTCTTTCAGCATCGCCGCGCACGAACCGGACGGGGCAACGATGTAGTCGGCATCGGCGAACGCGCGCATCATCTGTTTCATTGCCTCTTTCGCCTCTTTGACATAACCGCTGTTATACGCCGGCTGTCCACAGCACGTTTGCGCCTCCGGGAAATCAACCTCGCAGCCGAGCCGTTCGAGCAGTTCAACGGTCGCTTTGCCGGCGTTCGTATAAAAAAGATCGATGAGGCAAGTGACGAACAATGACACTTTCATTCGTTTCCCTCCTGTTTTTCCCATTAGATGAGCGGGTCATCTGATGACTATATGTCTATTATAAACGATTTTTTCAGATTCGTAGCTCTTTTTTGCAAAAAACGCACTCAGTTTGGCTGCTGAGTGCGAACGTAGCGACGCAACACGTTTTCGACATTGGTCAAATGTTCAAGCATGCGCGCCCGGGCGGCATCTGGATTTTGTTCGCGAATGGCTTCGAAGATCGCTTGGTGCTCGGCGAGCAGCTTTTCAGTCGTTGTCTGTTTGGAAAACAGCCAAATGCGGCGCGTTTCCCGCATTGTTTCAACGATCATGCCGGAAACGCTGTTCATGATGCTTGTAAGCATCGGATTTTGCGACGCCGCGGCGATGGCCATATGAAAGGCCAAATCAGCTTTTTCACCGAGCTCACCGCTGCCGATGCCTTCTTTCATTTGTTTGAGCGCCTTCGCCATCGCCTCAAGGTCGCGCTCTGTCCGCTTGGCAGCTGCAAGCGAGGCGGCGCCCGCCTCAAGCAGCTTGCGCACTTCAAGCAAATGCCAAATATCTTCTTTGTTCATTAAGACAGCCATTGACAACGGAAACGTCATCATCGTTGGATCGAACTCACGCACGTACGTCCCTTCGCCTTGCCGCAGTTCGATCAACCCCATTGCTTTCAAGGCAGTGAGCGCCTCGCGAATGGCGGCGCGCCCAACTTGAAATTGCTCAGCGAGCTGTTGGACGGAATCAAGTTTATCGCCGGGTTTCAGCTCGCCGTTTTTGATCATATCAAAAATCGCTTCGGCCACTTCTTCATAGATTTTTTTCGTTTTGATTCGTTTAAACGCCAATGGTTCCACCTCGACACTCGAATAAAAATAGATTCCCGGTTTCAGGGAATGGATATGCCCGCACTGTTAATTATGATACAGCCAACCAGGGGAGACAAGCGCTTTTTTGTTTATTTGAAAAGGGGGTCAATAAAACAGAAGGTTTGAAAAATTAAAAACACCTATTGTATTTTGCAGAAAACGCTTTTATAATGTGATACAGACGGCGTTTCTTATCCGGTCATCTGATGACTGGAAGAGTGAAGCACAAAGATGAACGGGCGATAGTTTGCAAACGCCGCTAAGTCAGGCACAAAGGGGAGGAGAAAACTGCATGTGGAAGCAGGACTTTACGCCAGTAGCCGACCAGCTTTGGTTATCGGCCATTGTTGCACTCATTCCGATTTTGTATTTCTTTTGGGCGCTGGCTGTCAAGCGGATGAAAGGGCACATCGCTGGGTTGACGACGTTATTGCTTGCTGTTGTGTTGGCTGTAATCGCTTACAGAATGCCTGCTGGAAAAGCGGTTATGTCGGTGACGCAAGGCGCGGTGTACGGATTGTTGCCGATCGGCTGGATCATCATCACCTCTGTCTTTTTATACAAGCTGACGGTGAAAACAGGCCACTTTGACATTATCCGCAATTCGGTCGTCTCGCTCACCGAAGACCGCCGGCTGCAAGCGTTGCTGATTGCCTTTTCGTTTGGCGCCTTTTTGGAAGGGGCAGCTGGGTTTGGCGCGCCGGTGGCGATTTCAGCGGCGCTTCTTGCCGGGTTGGGGTTTAACCCGCTGTATGCCGCGGGCATTTGCTTGATCGCCAACACAGCGCCGGTGGCGTTCGGGGCGGTCGGGATTCCGATCATCTCGATGGAAGGGCCGACTGGCGTGCCGGCGATGGAAATCTCAAAAATGGTCGGGCGGCAACTGCCGTTTTTATCAGTGTTCATCCCGTTCTATCTCGTGCTCATTATGGCCGGGTGGAAAAAGACGGTGGAAGTGTTGCCGGCCATTATCGTTTCCGGTGTTTCGTTCGCGCTGACGCAATATTTGACCTCGAACTTTTTAGGGCCGGAGCTGCCGGACATTTTGTCCTCGCTCGTTTCGATCGTCGCGTTGGCTGTCTTTTTGAAATATTGGAAGCCGAAAAGCACATTCCGCTTTGCAACAGAGTCGGAAGTGGCGGCCGCTGTGCAAGTTGCTCGCGCGACACAACGCGGCGGGGAAGTATTCCGCGCTTGGTCGCCGTTTCTCGTGCTGACGGCGTTGATCTCGCTGTGGGGCATCCCGCAAGTGAAGGCGGCGCTCACCGGCCATTATGAAGGGACAAACGGCTTGTTGAAGTTGGTCAACGCTATCGGCGTCCACTTGACGTTTATGCCGCCTGTGCCGGGGCTCAACAACCAAATTTTGAACCCAAGCGGCCAGCCAATCGCTGCGGTGTATAAGCTTGAGCTGCTCGGCGCGGCTGGGACGGCGATTTTGCTGGCGGCGGTCGTCACAAAGTTCATCATCGGCATCTCGTGGAAAGATTGGGCGCGTACGTTTGTAGAAACGCTTAACGAATTGAAATTCCCGATCATCACGATCGCTTCGGTTGTCGGCTTTGCCTATATCGCCAACTCGTCGGGCATGAGCACGACGCTTGGGATGGCGTTGGCCAAAACAGGCCCGTTGTTCCCGTTCTTCTCGCCGATTTTAGGCTGGCTTGGCGTGTTTATCACCGGTTCCGACACGTCGTCGAACTTGTTGTTTGGCAACTTGCAAAAAGTGACGGCGACATCGATTGGCATGGATCCGGTGCTGGCGTTGGCAGCCAACTCATCAGGCGGCGTTGTCGGGAAAATGATTTCGCCGCAATCGATCGCCGTCGCCTGTGCGGCCGTCGGTTTGACCGGCAAAGAATCCGACTTGTTCCGCTTCACGGTCAAACATAGCGTGTTCTTAATCATCTTGATTGGCATTCTCGTTTACTTGCAATCGACGGTATTGTCGTGGATGATTCCATAACGGCCACAAAGGGGGACGAGGCTTGGTGCGGGTGGAAACAAGGCGCCAAGCCCGGCCCCTTTTCCGCTCTGCGCGGAGGCAAACAATTTCAGAAAGGGTGAGACGATTGATTCCAAATGAGGCAAAGAAACGGCTGATCGAAGTGGTCGGAGCGGAGAACTACGATGACACGAAGGCCGGGCGTCTCGTTTATTCGTATGACGCGACGCCGCAGTTTCAATCGCTGCCTGACGCGGTCATCGCGCCGCGAAATACGCAAGAGGTGGCGGAGATCGCGAAAATTTGCAATGAATACCGGATCCCGATCGTGCCGCGCGGCTCAGGGACGAATCTTTGCGCCGGCACCTGTCCGGTTGAGGGCGGCGTTGTCCTTCTGTTTAAACATATGAACCGCATTTTAGAAATTGATGAGGAAAACTTGACTGCGACCGTTCAGCCGGGGGTTGTGACGCTTGACTTGATGAAAGCTGTTGAGGAAAAAGGGCTGTTTTATCCGCCGGATCCGAGCTCGATGAAAATTTCGACGATTGGCGGCAACATTAATGAAAATTCTGGTGGCTTGCGCGGATTGAAATATGGCGTGACGCGCGATTATGTGCTTGGGCTTGAGGTCGTCCTAGCGAACGGTGATGTGATCCGCACTGGCGGCAAGCTGGCGAAAGACGTCGCCGGCTACGATTTGACCCGCCTGTTTGTCGGATCGGAAGGGACGCTCGGCATCATCACCGAAGCGACGCTAAAGCTCATCCCAATGCCGGAGACAAAGCAGACGATGCTTGCTCTTTATCAAGATTTGGAGGCTGCCGCCCGTTCGGTGTCGAAAATCATCGCGAACAAAATCATTCCGGCGACGCTGGAGTTTTTGGATCAACCAACGTTGGAGGTGGTTGAAGACTACGCCCGCATCGGCTTGCCGACCGATGTGAAAGCGGTTTTGCTGATTGAGCAGGACGGACCGAAGGAAGTTGTCGAGCGCGACATGAAAAAGATGGCCGATATTTGCCGTTCAGAACAGGCTGTGTCTGTCCAGCTCGCTCGCTCAGAAGAAGAGGCGGAAGCGCTGCGGACGGCCAGACGATCCGCGCTGTCGGCGTTGGCGCGCTTGAAGCCGACAACGATTTTGGAAGATGCAACCGTGCCGCGTTCGGAAATTGCCAAGATGGTAAAAGCCATCAATGAGATTGCCGCGAAGTATCAAGTGAAAATTTGCACGTTCGGCCATGCCGGCGACGGCAACTTGCATCCGACGTGTCCGACAGATGCTCGCGATCGTGATGAGATGGAGCGCGTGGAAAAAGCGTTTGAAGAAATTTTTTCCAAAGCGATTGAACTCGGCGGCACGATTACCGGCGAGCACGGCGTCGGGGCGATGAAAGCGCCGTATTTGGAATGGAAGCTCGGCCCGGCCGGCATTGCCGCTATGAAAGCGATCAAACAGGCGCTCGACCCAAACAACATTATGAATCCGGGCAAAGTGTTCGCCAAAAGCACGAGAAAACGGGTGGTGGTGACACGATGACATCGAAGACCGAACAAGCGCTCATTCAAAAAGCGTTTCAAGAGCGGATGGATGAAGATGAGCTGATGAACTGCATGCGCTGTGGCTTTTGCTTGCCATCCTGCCCGACGTATATCGAATCTGGGCGGCAGGAAGCCCAATCGCCGCGCGGGCGGATTGCGTTGATGAAAGCGGTCGTGGACGGCTTGATTGAACCGGACGAGGAAGTGGAACGGGCGCTCAACTTATGTTTAGGCTGCCGGGCGTGCGAACCAGTCTGTCCGTCCGGCGTCCGCTACGGCCATCTTTTGGAAGAGGCGCGCGATATTATTGCCCAGCATAAAAAAATGCCGCTTCCGGTCCGCCTGATCCGCAAGCTTGTCTTTGCCGGATTGTTTCCGCATCAAGAGCGGATGCGCAAAGCTACGGCGCTGCTTGGATGGTACCAGCGCTCCGGGCTGCGGACGTTTGTCCGCAAAATTGGTTTACTCCGTCTGTTGCCGGCATCGTTCCGACAAATGGAGCGCGTTTTGCCGGACGTGCCGACGGCGAAAGAAATGAAAGAGCGCCCGCACCGTCTCGGCCCGGACGGCACGGTGAAAAAACGGGTTGCCTTTTTTGCCGGTTGCTTGATGGATACGATGTTTATGGCGACAAACGATGCGACGCTTCGCCTGTTGCAGCTGGCGGGCTGTGAAGTCATCATCCCGCCGTCGCAAGGGTGCTGCGGGGCGCTGCACGGGCATGGCGGGGAAAAAGCGATGGCGAAAGAGCTGGCGAAACGGAATATCGCCGCGTTTGAACAGTTGGACGTCGATTACATTGTGACGAACGCCGGCGGTTGCGGGGCATTTTTGCTTGAATACGGCCACCTGCTCAAGAATGATCCGCAATGGTGTGAACGGGCCGCGGCGTTTGCGGCGAAAATCAAAGACATCTCGGAAGTGCTCGTGGAACTTGGCTTCGATCAACGGCCGCTTCGCGTCGCTCCGCAAACGGTTACGTATCAAGATTCGTGTCATTTGCGCAACGTGATGAAAACGGTGTCCGCTCCGCGCCGGCTGTTGCGGGCGATTGAAGGGATCGAGTTCCGCGAAATGAAAGACGCCGACCGCTGTTGCGGCTCAGCCGGCATTTACAATCTCGTCGAGCCGGAGATGTCGATGCAAATTTTGGACTATAAGATGGAAATGGCGAAACAAACGAATGCAACGACGATCGTCACTGCCAATCCGGGATGTTTGCTGCAAATGAAGCTTGGCATCGAGAGGGTGGGATGGACAGGAAAAGTCCGTGCGGTCCATATTGTCGATTTGTTGCTCGAAGCGGTCGAAGGAGCACAGGCGGCGAAGGAGGAAGAGCGAATTCGGAAAACGTCATAACGCGGCAGTCTGGCGTTTTCGCCGAATGTCGGTTGTTTGAAGCAAAAAAGAAGGTGTCCCGAAAGCAGTGGGACACCTTTTCCATTATAAAATGCGAGCGGGAAAACCCAGCTCTTTCAAGTTGGGATGAAAGCGAGCATTGGAGTATTATAAAAGGGAGGAGGTGAAATGATGCCCACCATCACCTTGAAATTGGAACTCCACAAGCCAACCAAAGCCAAGCAAGAGATGTATGAGCGGATGTCCGATATCAACACCCAATTTGCGAATTGGCTGTTGGATCATCCCGAGCTGAATAAAGCGACGAGTAAAATTTTTAAAGAGTTTTCGTCACAACGGTTTCCTTCCGCCATTGCCTGCCAGACCATTCGAGACGTAAAGTCTCAAAAGAAACATCAGAAGTCAAAGAAATTTCGCAAACAGTGGTGTTGCTTCAACAATCAAAATTGGAAAGTCAAACGAAAGGGAGAGTTCTACACTGTTTCATTCCCAACATTAGAGAAGCGAATCGGCGTGCCTGTGGTCACGCGCCCCTATCAAGAAGCATGGCTGAATCGACTGCTGGATGGAACCGCCAAACAAGGGGCAGCCAAGCTCTACAAAAAGAAAAAGAAATGGTACTTCGCTGTCGCCATCACGTTTGAAACCAAACAACGGGAAGAAACAAACGTGATGGGGGTTGACCTAGGGCTGCGATATATCGCGGTGGCTAGTGTCGGGACGAAATCGCTGTTTTTCAAAGGAAATCAATGCGCCTTCATTCGCAGGCGATATGCGGCTCTGCGGCGAACATTGGGCAAAGCCAAGAAGCTCCATATGATTCGCAAAATCGGCCATAAAGAGTCCCGCTGGATGAAGGATATGAACCATAAAATCAGCCGTCAAATCGTCCACTTTTAGGCGTGTGGAGTGTCAAGTCTGCTAGAATCATTCGCTGTGCATAAAAATTTTTTGATCTCATGTATAAAAAACGAAAAGGGAGGAAATGAATAATAGCGTAACGTTTTCCAAGTATTCCCCCGATCCCCTATGAAATATAGCATTGGGCTCTCCGGTTTGGGAGGGCCGCTTTTTTTTGCATAATAAAAACCCCCTGTCTATTAAGCGGACTTAATATGACAGAGAGCTTTTCCGACGGAGCTGTTACAGCCGTTTGGCTCCGACATATTTCGTTTTCCAGTAGCTGCTGTTTAAGCTGTCGATTTTCACACCGCGGGAAACGGCATGGATGACTTGATTGTTGCCGATGTAAATAGCTACGTGGGAGACGCCTTTCGTCTGTTTAGAAGTGTCGAAAAACACTAAATCCCCCGGCTGTAATTGGGACTTATGTACGTATGTACCTTTTTTGTACATTTCTCGAGAGGTGCGAGGCAAGGTGACGCCAACTTTTTTATGGGCATAGTAGACAAATCCGGAGCAGTCAAATCCTTTTGGCGTCGTGCCGCCATATCGGTAAGGAGTGCCGATCAGCTTTTTCGCTTCGGTAATGAGCCGTGCTTTGTTGGCGGCTGCATCTGAATTGGAAGTGCTTACAAAGAAGGAGGAAAATAGAACGATCATGGATACGAACAGGAGAGAACACCATTTTTTCATTTTCCCTAACCCCCGACAAAATCTTTTCCGATTCGACGTCTTTTAACTAGAGTATAGCAGAGGAAACTAGACTTGTTTTTTACAGTTGGATTAAATAATGTTACAGCGCCGTTACAAATATAGCGTAACTATTCAGCCCGTACATAGAAAAAATTTACGAGAGCCGGTTTGTTCGTACCTTCCTTGTCTATACTAATTACCATCATAGACATGGGAGGTGAACACAATGGCAAATGTTGCTTTTGGCTTCCAAGAAGCGGTCTTCACACTCGAAAGCATGGTGGCAAACATCGAACGTCAAGCACAGACCATCGAAAAACTCATCAACGAAAATAAACAGTTAAGACAAGAAAACCAGCAATTGAA